>NZ_JBFAAP010000006.1:0-250196 GCF_040639815.1 Streptomyces sp. NPDC023723 | reverse complement strand
GGCGGGGGCCACCGCGGCGGTGGCGGGCGTCCTCGCGGTCGGCGGTTACGCGGTCGCCGCCGCGGTCCGGGACGAGCCGCCCGCGGACCGGGCGGTCGCCGTCTCCGCGCCGCCGGCGCCCGCCCGGTCCCCGGACGCCACCGGCCGCCCGCCGGCCGGCCCCGGTGCCGAGGACGGGCCGCTGTGGTCGGACGGCTCGGTCGACCCGCACAGCAACGAGTTCTGGGCCCAGAGCGACGTCACCCTGAAGACGGACCGGCCGCTGACCGCCCTCACCGTCCGGCTGCGGATCGCGCAGACCGGCGGAGTCACCTCCACCGGCGCCTGGCGGTCGCTGCCCGAGGGCGACTTCGCGCTCACTGTCGCCGAGCGCGACGGCTTCCTCGTCTACACCTGGCGGCTGAAGCGGGGCCGTACGGTCCCGGCGGGCGACTGGGTGTTCGCCGGCCAGTACGACCACGAGCGCGGCGGCCGGGACGCCGGTGCCGACAGCTACGCGGCGACCGCCGCGTCGGACACCGGGGCCCTGTCGGTGGCGGGCGGCTTCGCGGCGCTGCGGGACGGCGGCTGACGGAGCCGCCGGGTTCAGTTGATCGTCGCCCCGATGGTCGTGCTGCCCGTGGTCAGGAAGCTGGTCGCGGGCAGCGCGCCGTTCGACTGGCGGGCGTTGTAGACGCTCGTCGCGTCCGTGGAGACGAAGGACGGGGTGGTGACGCCGGAGTCCCAGCTGTTCAGGTACGACGTGACGGCGGAGCCGTAGGTGGCCTTGCCGCTGCCGTTGGAGACGGCCAGGTTGCGGCCGAGCCCGGCGGCGCCGGTGGCGAAGTAGTAGCCCCACTTGCCGTTGGCGTAGGCGGTGGTGCGGTTGATGACGATGGCGCCGGTGTTGGAGTTCTCGGTGAAGCCGTTGCCCGCGTCGTCCCAGGCGGCCGAGTTGTTGACGACGTGCGCGACGGTCTCGCCGTCGCCGCCCAGCTTGTAGCCGTTGCCGTCGCCCGCGAACGCCGAGTCGGACCAGCGGTTCTTGCCGTTGCCGAAGGACCAGGTGTGCTCGACGGTGACCGGGGAGGAGAAGGACCAGAAGTCGAGCCCGTCGTCCGAGTTGTTGTACAGGCGCGCCCCGGTGATGAGGTTGCCGGTGCCGGAGCCGTACTTCACGGCGATCCCGTCGGCGTTCTCGCCGTGGTTCGCGGCGTCGTAGTGCCCGTAGGAGTCGAGGTTGCGGACGGTGTTGTTCACGGTCGCGTCGCCGGTGAGGGTGAAGCCGGAGTCGCCGCCGTTGATGGTCTTGACGTTGCTCCAGTTGGTGCCGGTGCAGGACTGGCAGACGACCGCGCTGTCCGGGGAGTTCTGGAAGGTCAGGTTGGTGACGTTCCAGTAGTCGGCGGTCAGTTTGAAGATCCAGTCGCCGTCGGGGAGGTTCGAGCCGTCGATCTTCACGCTCTCCGAGCCGTACGCGGTGAGCGTCACCGGCGCCGACGAGGTGCCGTTGACCGTGGACTGGAGGGTGGCGGTCGGGTAGTAGGTGCCGCCGCGCACCTGGATGACGGTGCCGGCGGTGGCGTTCTTGATGGCGTTCGACAGGTCGGTCACGTTGCTGACGACCACGGTGGCGGCCTGCGCCTGGGTGGGGAGGGCGGCGGCGCCGGTGCCGAGCGCGAGCGCGGCGGCGGTCAGGAGTGCGGTACGACGAGACATGGGGTGCGGGTCCTTTCTCGTACGTGCGGGGACGGTGGGTCAGAGGACGGAGTCCAGCCAGGCGAAGACCTCGTCCTGCATGGGAGCGGTGAAGACGTGGCCGACGTCCGGCCAGATCTCGGTGCGCAGCCGGTGCCCGGCGCGGCGGGAGTCCCAGACGGCGCGCAGCTTCGCGTAGGCGGTGGCCACGCCGTCGGGGGTGAACAGGGTGTCCTGTTCGCCGTCGAGGAAGAACATCGGCCGGGGCGCGGCGATGCTCGCCACGTCGGGGATGTCCAGGTAGCGGGCGAGTCCGGGGTGCAGCATGCAGTACGCCGACTGGCCGCGCAGGGTGTTGTTGCCGGGGACCATCATCTCCTTGAGGCCGGTCATCCAGCAGACGCCGGCGGCGGCCGCGATGTCGTCGCTGAGGGCCGCGGTCTGCCAGGCCCGGTAGGCGCCCATCGAGAAGCCGACGGCGGCGACGCGCCGGGCGTCGACCAGGTCGAGGCCGGCCAGGAAACCGGCCGCCCGGACGTCCTCGCGGGCCATCAGCCCGGCGAGCGAGGAACCGAGGTTGTAGAGGTTGGCGGCCAGCGCCTGCTGCTGTTCGTAGGCGACGGGCCCGCGGTCGCCCCAGCCGAGGGCGTCCAGGCAGAGCACCGCGTAACCGCGCCGGGCGAGTTCGTCGCCGACGAACCGGCCGCTGAGCAGCTTGTCCGCCCAGGCCTGTGCGGAGGCCAGCCGGGTGCCGTCGTCCCAGGGGGCCCAGGGCCGGACCAGTTTCTCCTTGCCGATGTCGAACTTGGCGCCGTGGTCGTGCAGCAGGAGTACGGCGGGGAACGGCCCGGCGCCGTGCGGCACGAGCAGGCTGCCGCGTACCCGAGTGTGCCGGGTGAGGGAGAGCGTCACCGACTTTCGCCGGTAGCCGTCCCCGTCCGGTCCGTCGGTGAACTCGGGGTCGTACGGCGTGCCGCGCTGGTCGTCGACGAGCAGGTGTTCCTCGACCTTGGCCCGGGCGGTGCGCCGCCAGGCCCGGAAGTCGCGCGGCGGCGCGGTGCCCCAGGCGAGCGGGAAGCGCAGCTCGTCCTTGAGGGCCTGGTGGAAGCCGGGGAGGTTGCCACCGATCAGGTCGCCGCCCACCAGGTCCTCGGCCCGTGCGGTGCCCGTGCCCGCCGGGCCGGTGAGGAACGCGGCGGTGGCCGCTCCCGCCACGAAGGTGCGGCGGTCCAGCCGTGGTTCACGCCCGGTCATGGGACCTCCCGGGGCCGGCGTGCCGCAGGACGTACCGCTCGACCGCCTTCGCGGAGGTCAGGGCCCGGTAGTCGTAGACGTCGGCCGGATCCCAGCCGACGTCGTCGCCGAGACCGAGGCCGCCCGCCACCGCGTCGAGGTGGGCGGGCCGTCCGTTGAACCAGGACCCGGTGTCGTGGAACGCCGTACCCCCGTAGGCCGCGACGGCCAGCGAAGGCCCGCCCCGCGGATAGGTGAAGACGTTGCGCTCGGACCAGAGTGCCGACTCGACGCCGACGCCCAGCGCGTACAGCGTGTCGGCGGCCCGCCCCCGGTACACGTTGTTGACCACGTGCACCTGCCCGAAGCGGACCCGCGGGGCGCGCTGGGTGATGCCGGTGAACAGGTTGCGGGCGAAGGTCACCTTCAGATGGCCCCGGTCCCGGTCGGCGCGGCTGTCCCCGGAGCCGATCAGCAGCGCCTTGTCGTGGTCCTCGAAGCGGCTGTCGGAGACGGTGATGAAGTCGGAGCCGTCCTCGATGTCCAGCAGCCCGTCGTGCCGTTGGACCCGCTCGCCGTGGAAGCCGGACGGGGCCGCGCGGTCGGGGAAGCGGCCGTCGGTGAAGACGCAGTGGTCGATCCAGATGTGCTTGCCGGTGATGACCGTCAGCGCGTCGAACCGGGCGTTCCAGTTGCCGCTGGTGCCGTCGCCCGGGGACCAGCTGGTGAAGTGGTCGACGGGTGCTTCGAGCCGGAGGTTGCGCACGACGATGTTCGTGCCCGTGTTGACGGTCAGGAAGACGCCGAGCAGCGCGGCGCCGTCCCCGGCGCCGACCAGGGTGGTGTTGCTCGGCACGGTCAGCTGGATCTGGGCCTTCTCGTTGTCCGACCCGGTCTGGCGGAGCCTGCGCTGCTGCCCGCAGTAGTCGTAGCGGGTGTCGGACCAGGTGGTGCCGTCCTCGCCGAAGCAGGACATGTACTTCGTGCGGTCGTAGCCGGGGGCGTAGTCCTGCTCGCCGAGCGAGGTGCCGGCGTCGGTCTCGTGGCCGTCGATGGCGCCGGCCACCCGGATCACCTTGGGCGCGGCCGGGTCGCCATCGTTCGCCAGGGCCTGCTTCAGTTCGGCGCGGGTGTGCACGGTCCAGGTCCGGCCGCCCGCGCCGCCGGTGGTGCCGGGGCCGGCGGAGGCCCAGCCGACGGGGGCGGGCGCGGCGGCCGACGCGGGGGCGGCGGGCAGCAGCAGGGCCGCGCAGGCCAGCAGCGCGGCGGCCGCGGCCCTATGCACGGGGCCGCCAGTCGCCCAGGTAGGCCGCCTTGGTGTGCGCGGCGGCCTCGGCGCGGGTGAGCTGGGGCCGGTTCGCCGGGACGGTGACGGCGGCCCCGGGCCCGGTGTTGCGGTACTCCCGAAAGCGCTGCTCCTGCCACGGGTAGGCGTCGCGCATGTTGGCGTAGGGCGCGACCGCGTCGAGGCCGGCGCCGAGCCGGGTCTCGCGCACGGTGAGCATCGGGCGGGCGGTGGTGTCGGAGCTGGGCACCCAGGGGCGGGCCAGCTTGTAGTAGCCGTCGGGGGCCGCGCTGCTGATCCGGCTGTCGGTCACCAGGTAGCCGCGCGGGCTGGCGGCCGCCGTGGAGGGCGCGAAGACGAAGCCGTACGGCGGCGCCGCCAGGTCGGTGCGGACCAGGGTGCGGAAGTGGCAGTGCTCGTAGACGGCCGTCGCCCGGCCGAAGACGAAGTCGACGTCGCCCTCCACGTAGCAGTGCGCGTAGTACTGGCGGGCGACGAGGGTCAGGTCGCGGGTGTCGGCGTACAGGGTGTCCTGGTGGCCGAGGAAGCGGCAGTGGTGGAAGGCGGACCGGTCGCCCTGCGCCTTGAGGGCGACGGCCTGGGTGCCGGTGTAGTCCGGGTGGTCGGCGCGCAGCCAGTCGTTGGCGAAGGTGATCCAGCGGGCGGTGAAGCCGTCGGCGGCGACGGTGGTGGTGGCCGAGCCGCTGGTGCCGTAGGTGCCGGAGCCGTCCGGCTTCGGCGTACCCGCCGCGTTGTCGTAAACGATGACGACGGCGCGGGGGTCCTCGGCGGCGCCGATCCAGGTGGCGTCGGTGCGGGAGGCGTCGACGGCCACCGTCTCGCGGTAGGTGCCGGGCGCGAGGACCAGGGTCCGGCCGGTGCCGGTGGCGGCGGTGACGGCGGCCTGGACGGAGGTGAAGTCGCCCCGGCCGCGCGGGTCGACGTACAGGGTGTCCGGGGTGAGCCGGGCGGCCGGGGAGCCGTAGCGGCCGAAGGGGCGGTGCCCGGCGCGGGCGGTGGCGGGGGTGGCGGCGAGGCCGAGGGCGGCGCCCGCGCCGGCGGTGGCGAGAAGGAAGCCTCTGCGGGAGGGCGGGGACAGCGGGGCGGGGACGGGGCGGGGCATGCGGGTGCTCCTTGATGAGGGGAGTGCGGGGGTGGGCCGGGGCGGTGCGGACGCCCCCGCCCGCCGGGCGGCAGGGATCAGCGCAGCCGGCCGGCGCCGGCGCCCCGGTCGACCAGGCCGGGTACGGCCCGCGCCGGGTCGACCTTGGTGCGCAGGGCCGGGGTCCAGCCCGCGCCGGCGGCGAGGGTCTCGGCCGGCAGCTCCGCGTTGTGCACGGCGATCAGGTCCACGGTCTTGCCGTTGACCCGGTTGTGGGCGGCGGTGACCGGCGCCTCGCTCCACTTCTTCAGCACCTTCGCGGCACTGACGCCGGCCGGCAGCGTGAGAGCGTTGTGCTCGACGACGAGGGCGGACTCCTTGCCGACGCCGAAGCTGTAGGCGTAGTCCTCGTCGGCCACGAAGTGGTTGTCGTAGACGTCGACCTGGCCGAACCGGACCCGGGGCGCCCGCTCGACGAGGTTCTTGAACAGGTTGTGGTGGAACGTCGCCTTCAGGTGCCCCCGGTCGCCGACGGCGGTCGACTCGCTGTCGCTGTTGCCGATCAGGATCGTCTTGTCGTGGTCGCGGAACACGTTCCAGGAGGCGGTGACGTAGTCGGCGCCGCGCACGATGTCGAGCTGCCCGTCGTGCTGCTGGTACAGCATGCCGAAGTAGACCGGGGCCGCGCTGTCGGGGTGCTCGCCGTCGGTGAACGTGTTGTGGTCCAGCCAGACATGGGTGGCGCCGTACACCACCGTGCTGTCGTACTCGCTGTTCCAGTTGCCGGTGTCGCCGTCCGTCGGGTCCCACTGCGGGAAGCAGTCGACGGGGCTCTCGAAGGTCAGGTTGCGGACGATGACGTTGTCCACGGCCTTGATCTGGAGACTGGCGCCCTTGATGCCGGCGTTCCGGCCCACCCCGATGATGGTGGTGTCGGCCGGGACGCTCGCCTTGATGGCCTGGTCCTGCTGGGCGGCGGAGGCCCGCCGCAGCCCCTCGGGGCTGTCGTCGGGCTCGGCACTCAGGTCGGTGTCGTAACCCCAGGTCTCCGGGGCGTACGCCGCCAGATAGGCGTCGAAGTCGTACCCGGGCGCGGCGAAGGCGTCGCACCCCTCGGACACGGCGTCGATGGTGCCCTCGACCTTGATGATCCGGGGCGCGGTGCCGCCCGCCACGAGCGCCGCCTTGAACTCGGCCCAGGTGGTGACGGTGTACACGTGCGCGGCGTCCGCGGCGGCACCCCCGGTCGTCCCGGTGCCGTACGACGCCCAGCCGTCGTGCGCGGCCAGCGTCTGCCGGGCGGGGTCCCGGTGGAGCGGGCGGGCCTCGGCGCCGGCCGCCGTCAGCCCCACCACCAGGGCGGTGCACCCGGCCAGCGCGGCACCTCTACGTATGGCATGCCCATGCCATCTTGTTGTCTGCATGCGTGCGGCTCTCCTTGAAATACGTCGGTGGGATACGTCGGTGGGGATACGTCGGTGTCAGGCGGTGGGCCAGCTGATCCAGGACACGGGGATCTCCGCGTCCAGCCGGCGCGCGTCACGGTGTCCCAGCACCCGGGTGCGCAGCAGCTCGCGCACCACGAGCCGGGCCACCTCGACGGCGCCGGGCGGGTTGAAGTGGGTGTTGTCCTGTTCGGTGGCGGTCCAGTTGAAGTACGTCTTGGTCCCCTCCACCCCGAGCCGCTGCCACAGCGCCAGCGACAGCGCCTGGACGTCCAGCAGCGCGACGCCCTCCTCGGCGGCGAGCGCCCGCATCGCCGCCGGGTACTCCCCGTGGCTCGGCTGCGCGGTCCCCGCCGCGTCGAACCGGCGCCGCTCGACGGGGGTGACGAGCACCGGCCGCGCCCCGCGCTCCCGGGCCCCGTCGACGTACTTCCGCAGGTACTCCTGGTACGTGGTCCAGGGCTCGGTGTAGCGGACCGGGTCCTCGCTCTTCTCGTCGTTGTGCGCGAACTGGATCAGGAGGAGGTCACCGGGCCGGATCTCCGCCAGGATCACCTCCAGCCGCCCTTCGTCGGCGAAGCTCTTGGAACTCCGCCCGTTGACGGCGTGGTTGGCGACGCGGAGATCCTCGCGGAGGAAGAAGGGGGCCGCCATTCCCCACCCGGTCTCGGGCGCGGCGTCGGCATATTTCTGGGCGGCGGTGGAGTCACCGGCGATGTAAAGGGTGCGATGACGCCGCCCGCCGGCTTGCGCGGTCCCGGTGGCGGCGAGCGCCAGAGGGACGGAAGCGATGGCGGCCACGGTGACTTGCCTTCGGCTGACTGACATTCCGGCGAACCTTTCAGCAGGGGCAGGGATGATTTCCCAGGGGCGCGGGGCTGTATCTGTATGCGGCTCCGCCGCGTGGGCGCGACCGGCCCGGGACGGCCCGCAGCCTGCGAACCACAAGCCGCCCCACGGCGGATGTCAGCCCTTCTGCTCATTCCACTCGGCCTGCGCCTCGTTCAGCTGATCGGCCATCGTGTCCAGGAAGTCCTTCGCGCTCATCTTCCCGAGCAGCACCTTCTGGAAGTTCGGCTCGTTGTCCGCCTTGGAGACCGTGTTCCAGTCCGGCAGATAGTAGGGAAGCTGGACGATGGTCGTGGAACCGTCCGTCAACGCCTCCGCCGCCAGCTTCGTCGGCTCCGCCTTTGACACCCAGGCGTCCTTGGCCGCGTCGTTGTTGGCCGGCACCTGCCCCGCCGACTCGTTGAACTTCGAGTTCTCCTCGTGCGAGACGGCGAACTCGATGAACTTCCAGGCCGCTTCCTTGTTCTTGGAGCTCTTGAACACGCCCAGCCCGTCCACCGGGTTGGACACCTGCACCCGCTTGCCGCCGGGACCCACCGGCTGCGGGATGCCACGGAACCGGTCCTCGCTGAACGCCTTCACATGGTCCTGGTAGGAGCCCAGGTTGTGGTTGAGCATCCCGATCGTGCCCGAGTCCCACTGGGCGACCATCTTGGTGAAGTCGTTGTTGAGGTCGGCGGCCGGCGTGACCTTCTTGAAGAGTTCGGCGTACTTCTCCAGCGCCTCGACGTTCTTCGGGTCGTTGACGGTGGTCTTCTCCCCGGCGGAGTCCCAGAACGAGGTGATCCCGGACTGCCCGTACATCGCGTCCAGGGCCTGCGCGATGGAACCGGCGCCGCCGCGGATGGTGTACCCGAACTCGTTGTCGCCGGAGTCGGTGAGCTTCTCGGCGGCCTCGAAGAAGGCGTCCCAGGTGGACGGCTCCTTCAGACCCGCCTTGTCGAACAGGTCGGTGCGGTAGTAGAGGACACCGTTGTTGGCGGAGGTCGGCACCGAGTACAGCGTGCCGTCGCCGCCGCCGGCCGCCTTCAGCGACTCGACCATGTCCTTGTTGAGCTTGCCGTTCAGCGCCGACCCGGCGAGCCGGTCGTCCAGCGGGTCCAGCGCGTTCTGCGCGGCGAACCCGGCCAGCATGGCCGCGCCCACCCCGCCGACGTCCGGCAGCCCGCCGCCCTGGATGGCGGTGTCGACCTTCGACTGGTACTCGGTGGAGGCGATCCCGACGTACTCGACGTCGATGTCCGGGTTGGCCTTCTCGAAGTCGGCGATGATCTCCTTCCAGATGTCGGTGCGGACACCGCCGTTGTTGTCCCAGAAGGTGATCTTCCCCTTGCCGCTGCCCTCGCCGCCGCCGCCCGACCCGCTGCCGTCGTCCCCGCAGGCGGTGACGGTCAGCGCGAGTACGGCCCCCAGGGCGATGACGGCCGGCGTGCGGCGCCGGCCGGTGCTGGTGCGCATGCTGATCTTCATGAGTCGGCTCTCTTCTCTGGATCAAACACTGGATCGAGCGGTGCGATGAAGGTGCTGAACACGTGGGGGGGTGGGGGGTGGGTGGCTACCCGGCGGTGACGCGGAACCGGGTGAAGCCGGCCGTGCCCGGCTCGCCCCCGCCGGGCGGCGCGAGCGCGAACAGGCCGAGCAGGGCGCCGACCCAACGCCAGGGCGTGGCGGCGAAGACCGGCCCCGAGGGGCGCAGGCCGTCGCCGGTGTCGGAGGCGAACCGGCAGCGAGCGCCTGGGCCGATGTCGATCCGCAGCCGGGCCCGGCCGTCCGGGGCGAGCCGGGCGTCGGCGGCGTCCCGTTCCGCCTCCGCCACGCTCTCCCCGAACCGGTGCACCAGCCGCACCGCCCCGTCCGCGCCCCGCTGGAGCCCGATCCAGCAGAACGCGTCCCCGAGGACGACCAGGCCGGCCCGCGCGCCCGGCTCCGTACTGTCGAGGCGCAGGTCGGCCTCGACCGCGCACGGGGTGCCGGGCAGCCGCTGGGTGAGGACGTTCGGCAGCTTGCGCGGGTCGTGCGCGTCGGCCGAGCGGACGCAGGTGAGCCGCAGCCCGTCCCCGACGTGCGGGACGGTCCAGCCGTCCTCGGGGTTGGCCGTCCAGGACCACTGAAGGCCGTATCGCCCGCCGGGGAAGTCGTCGGCGGCGGCGGGCGTCGTCGGCGGCGCGGGCGGCAGGGCGGGGCGGCGGTGTTCGGTGACGGGCGCGCCGTCGTTCCCCAGCACCGGCCAGCCGTCGGCCGCCCAGCGCATCGGCTGGAGGTGCACCACCCTGCCGTACGCCCCGCGCTGCTGGAAGTGCAGGAACCAGTCCTCGCCGGCCGCCGTGCGCACCCAGCCGCCCTGGTGCGGGCCGTTGACGTCGGTGTCCTTCTGCTCCAGGACGACCCGTTGCTCGTACGGCCCGAAGAAGTGGCGGGAGCGGAAGGCGCCCTGCCAGCCGGTCTCCACTCCCCCGGCCGGGGCGAGGATCCAGAACCAGCCCTCGTGCCGGTAGAGCTTGGGGCCCTCCAGGGTGAACCAGCCGGGGATGCGGTCGGCGTCGACGATCACCTCGCCCTCGTCGAGCAGTCCGGTGCCGTCGGGGCGCATGCGGTGGCCGGTGAGGCGGTTCTTGACGCCGGAGCGGGACTTGGCCCAGGCGTGCACGAGGTACGCCTCGCCGCTCTCGTCGTCCCACAGGGGGCAGGGGTCGATCAGGCCCTTGCCCTTCTTGACCAGGTGCGGCCGGGTCCACGGGCCGTCCGCCGCGGGGGCGTTGACCTGGAAGACGCCCTGGTCCGGGTCGCCCCAGAAGATCCAGAAGCGGTCGTCGTGGTGGCGCAGGGACGGCGCCCAGACCCCGCAGTCGTGCCGGGGGACGGCGAACCGCTCGGCCGGCTCCAGGCGGTCGAGGGCATGGCCCACCAGCGTCCAGTCGACCAGGTTCCGGGAGTGCAGCAGCGGCAGCCCGGGGGCGCGGCCGAAGCTGGAGGCGGTCAGGTAGAAGTCGTCGCCGACGCGGACCACGTCCGGGTCGGACCAGTCGGCGTTCAGCACCGGGTTGCGGTACGTGCCGCTGCTCACTGGCTCACCGCCTTGCGGACCAGCGCGGCGGCGCCGTCCGCGTCCAGCCGCCCGTCGGCGACCACGGTGACGATCCGGCGGACGGCCGTGTCGCCCGGGGCCACCGCCAGCCGGCTGTCGTGGGCCAGCGAGGAGCCGACGCCCGGATACTCCGCGGTGCGCACGAACCAGGGGTCCTCGCGGGTGCGGTCGGTGGCCCCGGCGAAGACCAGCGACCAGTCGGCGCCGACCAGGGCGAGCCAGTCGGCGCGGCGGCCGTGCGCGGCGCTCTCGCCCTCGGCGTCCGGGGTAAGGACGTCCGGGGCGGTGTCCTCCTTGCGGGCCCGCCAGAAGAAGCCGCCGTAGGCCGCGCCGGGGCGGCCGTTGGTGGCGGGGCTGCCGATGGTGAGCGGGCCGGCGGTGACGTTGGTCAGCGAGAAGGTGAAGTCCAGCGCCCAGGCCCGGTCGGTGAGCGCGGTGGCCGCCACCGTACGCCGCTCGCGCAGCAGTTCGACGCCGGCGGCGACCCAGCGCAGTTCCTCCACGAACCCGTCGGAGTCGCGCAGCGGGAAGGCGGTGTGCCGCTGGGTGCCGTGGTTGTCCAGCTCGGTCGGGCCCCGGTCGCGGACGTAGGTGCGGCCGCCCCAGAAGTTGTGCCCCTCGACGTCGGGAACGGCGACACCGACGCCGAGGTGGTGGGTATGGTCGGCGGGCGCGAACTCGGTGACCGCCGTACCGGTCAGGGTGGCGACCGGGTGCAGGTAGGGGCGGGGCGAGCAGCGGGCGGGCAGCTCGGGCCGGGTGACGTAGCGGGCCACCGGGCGGCCGGCGACGCGCAGGACCTGGGTGTCGGTGCCGGTCATCGGTGGCTCACCTCCTCGGCGGCCCAGGGGGCGCCCAGCTCGGAGTAGAGGGAGAGGGTGCCGGCGGCGGACTCGACCAGGGCGTCGACGCCGGGCACCGTCCGGCGGCCCTCGGCGGCGATCCGCTGCCAGGCCGTCTCGGGCAGCGGCCTGGGGTCCGGGGCCCGGCGGATCGCCTCCACGACCCGCATGAAGGCGCCGGTCGCGTCGGGCTCGACCAGCAGGCCGGTGCCGTGCGCCAGGTGGTCGAGGAGGTTCTCCAGCAGGTCGGTGCGGTCGTGCTCGTACTCCTCGGGTCCGTGGCCGGCCCGCTGCACCAGGACCCGGTCCTGCTTGTACCAGAAGGTGATCCGGCCCCGGGTGCCGTGCACCAGGACGTAGGGTTCGGCGGCCCGTTCGGCGCACAGGGTGGCGGCGACGGTGATCCGCAGGCCGGTGGTGGCGGTGACCCGGACGCAGGAGGTGTCGTCGGCCTCGATGTCGTTGGCGCGGTGCAGTTCGGTCTCCACGGCGGCGACGTCCTGGTCCCGGGTGGCGCCGCCGAGCACGAGGGCGGTGGCGACGGCGTGCGCGAGGGGGTTGGTGAGCGCCCCGTCGACCACGTCGGTGCCGTCGGCCAGGCGGCGCCGCCCGGCCCAGGGCGAGCGGCGGAAGTACGCCTCGTCGCGCACCCAGGCACCGGCGCCGCCGATGCCGGTGACCTCACCGATGGCGCCCTCGGCGACCAGTTCCCGGATCGCGGGCACGGCGCCCGAGCCCAGCGACTGGAAGCCGATCTGGCAGGCCACGCCCGCCGCGGCGACCCCGTCGGCCATCCGCCGGAACTCGGCGAACGACGGGGCCGGCGGCTTCTCCAGGAGCAGGTGCACGCCCCGTCGGGCGGCGGTCAGCGCGAGGTCGGTGTGGGTCGGGATCGGTGTGCAGACCACGGCGGCCCGCGCGCCGGTACGGTCCAGCAGGTCCCCGAAGTCGGCGGACTGGACGGGCGGTTCGGCGCCGTACTCCTCCTCGGTGAGCGGGGTCAGCTCGCACAGGCCGGCCACCCGGAGCCGGCCCGCCCGCTCCAGGCGGCGCAGGTTGGCCAGGTGCCAGCGGCCGTGCCCGCGGGCACCGGCGAGGACGACGGGTACCGGGACGACGGGTATGGGCGCGCTCACCCCTTCACCGCCCCCGCGCTGAAGCCGGTGATCAGCCACTTCTGGATGAAGGCGAAGACGAGCACGACCGGGACGGCCGCGATGATGCCGCCGGCCGCCAGGGCGCCGAGGTCGACGCTGTCCGCGCTCATCAGGGTGTTGAGGCCGACCGGGATGGTCTGCTTGCCCTGGTCGTTGAGGAACATCAGGGCGAACAGGAAGTGGTTCCAGGAGTGCACGAAGGCGAACGAGCCGACCGCGATGATGCCGGGGCGCAGCAGCGGCAGGACGACGATCCGGAAGGCCCGCATCCGCCCGCAGCCGTCGACCCAGGCGGCCTCCTCCAGGGAGTACGGCACGTTCTTGATGAAGTTGCTGATCAGGATCATCGACAGCGGGAGCTGGAAGACGGTCTCGGCGATGATGACGCTGCCGAGGGAGTTGATCATCTTCAGCTCGGCGAAGATCTCGAACAGCGGGACCAGGAGCAGCGCGCCCGGCACGAACTGGGAGCAGAGCAGCGCCAGCATGAACACCCGTTTGACCTTGAAGTCGAAGCGGGCCAGGGCGTAGCCGCCGGCCAGGGCGACGAGCGTGGTCATCACCAGGGTGGCGACGCCGACCAGGACGCTGTTGCCGAAGTAGGTGCCGAAGCTGCGCTCGGTCCAGACCTTCTCGAAGTGCTCGAAGGTGATCGGCCAGGGCACCAGCGAGGTGGAGCCGGCCGGGCGCAGGGAGAAGAGCAGGATCCAGTAGAAGGGGATGAGGGTGAAGACGAGGTAGATGCCGAGCGGGAGGTAGATCTGCCAGCGCGGGATCTCGTCCCAGGCGGGGCGGTGCTTCCGGACCGGGCGCGGCGGGGCGGGGGCGGCCCGCTCGGCGGCGGGGGCGGCCGCGGTGGCCTCCTTGGTGATCACTTGTTGTCGCCTCCGAACTTGCTCAGCCGCAGATAGACCATGGAGCAGAAGAGCAGGATCACGAACGCGACCGTGGTCAGGGCGGACGCGTAGCCGAAGTCATGGGCGTCGACCGAGGTGTTGGCGATGTAGAGCGGCAGGGTGGTGGTCTCGCCGGCCGGTCCGCCGCCGGTCAGGGTGTAGAGCAGGTCGACGTTGTTGAACTCCCACACCGCGCGCAGCAGCGTGGAGAGGATGATCGCGTCCTTCAGGTGCGGCAGGGTGATGTGCCAGAACTGCTTGATCCGGCTGGCCCCGTCGACCTCGGCGGCCTCGTACAGGTCCTTCGAGACGGACTGGAGGTCGGCGAGGATGAGGATCGCGAAGAAGGGCACGCCCCGCCACAGGTCGGCGACGATCGCCGCCGGGAAGACGGTCGAGGTGTCCGACAGCCAGCTGGTGCCGTAGGAGCCGACGCCCAGGTCGGCGAGGTAACGGGTGATGCCGGTCTGGGAGTTGTAGAGCAGCACCCAGATGGCGGAGGTCAGCACGCCGGAGACGGCCCACGGCGAGAAGACCAGGGCGCGGCCCAGGCCCCGGCCGACGAAGGTCCGGTTGACGATCAGGGCGAGCGCGAGTCCGAAGAGCAGTTGCAGGCCGACCTCGACGAAGACCCACTTGGCGCTGAAGACGAGGGTGTCCCAGAAGGCCGGGTCGTCGGTGAAGATCGTGACGAAGTTGTCGAAGCCCGCGTAGCCGTTCCGCCACGGCTTGGTCGGGTTGTACTCCTGGAGGCTGTAGTAGAAGACGCTGATGACCGGGTAGGCGATGAAGCCCAGCATCAGCAGGCCCGCCGGGGCGATCAGCAGGTACGGCAGCCTGCGCGGTGTGGCGGAGGCACGGCGCCGCCTCGGTGGCGCGGGCGGTTTCGCCACGGCTGCGGCTTGGGCCATGACTGTTCTCCGTTCTGGTACGTGTGCGTGGTCCCTACAGGAAGCGCTTTCTGCATGAACAGGGGTGTGCGTCGGCCTTTCCGCCGACCGGGGGGTCAGCCCGCGTACGGGTCCTGCACCTTGCCCGGACGGGCCAGGAACTCGAAGTCGCAGCCGGTGTCGGCCTGGGTGATCTGTTCGTTGTAGAGCGCGCCGTAGCCGCGCTCGTAGCGGGCCGGGGGCGGCGTCCAGTCCGCCCGCCGGCGCGCCAGCTCCGCGTCGTCGACGTTCAGCCGGAGGCGCCGGGCCGCGACGTCGAGGGTGATGCTGTCGCCGGTGCGGACCAGCGCGAGCGGGCCGCCGACGTGCGACTCGGGCGCGACGTGCAGCACGCAGGCGCCGTAACTGGTGCCGCTCATCCGGGCGTCGGAGATCCGCACCATGTCCCGCACGCCCTGCTTGAGCAGGTGGTCGGGGATCGGCAGCATGCCGTACTCGGGCATCCCCGGGCCGCCCTTGGGACCGGCGCCCCGCAGCACCAGCACACTGTCGGCGGTGATCCCCAGCGCCGGGTCGTTGATGGTGCGCTGCATGGTCCGGTAGTCGTCGAAGACGACGGCGGTGCCGGTGTGCCTGAGCAGGTGCGGTTCGGCGGCGATGTGCTTGATGACGGCGCCGTCCGGGCAGAGGTTGCCGCGCAGCACCGCGACCCCGCCCTCGCTCGCGACCGGGTTGTCGCGGGGCCGGATGACGTCGTCGTTGTGCACCCGGGCGCCGGCGAGCTGCTCGCGCAGCGTGTCGTGGGAGACCGTGGGGCGGTCCAGGTGGAGCAGGTCGGGGATGCGGGAGAGGAAGCCGGGCAGGCCGCCGGCGAAGTGGAAGTCCTCCATCAGGTACGTCTGTCCGCCGGGGCGGACGTTGGCCAGCACCGGGACGGTGCGGGCGACGCGGTCGAAGTCGTCGAGGGTGAGGGTGACCCCCGCCCGGCCGGCCATCGCGATCAGGTGGATCACCGCGTTGGTGGAGCCGCCGAGGCCGAGCACGGTGGTGACGGCGTCCTCGAAGGCGTCCGCGGTGAGGATGTCGCTGAGCCTGCGGTCCTTGTGCACCAGTTCGACGATGCGCAGCCCGGCCGCGGCGGCCATCCGGTCGTGCCCGGAGTCGACGGCCGGGATGCTGGAGGCACCCGGCACGGTGACACCGAGCGCCTCGGCGGCGGCGGTCAGCGTGGAGGCGGTGCCCATCGTCATGCAGTGGCCCGGCGAGCGGGCCAGGCCGCTCTCCAGTTCCTGCATCTCGCAGTCGCCGATCAGGCCGGCCCGCTTGTCGTCCCAGTACTTCCACATGTCGGTGCCGCTGCCGAGGGTCTCGCCCCGCCAGTGCCCGGGGAGCATCGGCCCGGCCGGTACGAACACGGCCGGCAGGTCGACGGAGGCGGCGCCCATCAGCAGCGCGGGCGTCGACTTGTCGCAGCCGCCCATCAGCACGGCCCCGTCCACCGGGTAGGACCGCAGCAGTTCCTCGGTCTCCATCGCGAGCAGGTTGCGGTAGAGCATCGGGGTCGGCTTCTGGAAGGTCTCGCTGAGCGTGGCGACCGGGAATTCGAGCGGGAAGCCGCCCGCCTGCCACACGCCCCGCTTCACCGCCTGCGCGCGGTCGCGCAGGTGCACGTGGCAGGGGTTGATGTCGGACCAGGTGTTGAGGACGGCGATGACCGGCTTGCCGAGGTGCTCCTCGGGCAGATAGCCGAGCTGGCGGGTACGGGCCCGGTGGCTGAAGGTGCGCAGGCCCTCGGTGCCGTACCACTGGTGGCTTCTGAGCTGCTCCGGGGTCTTCATATCGACCATCCGGCGGCGATCTCGGCGACCTCGGCGCGTTCGTCGTCGGGCAGCGGGCGGCTCGGCGGGCGGACCTCGCGGCGGCACAGGCCGAGCGAGGCGAGGGCCTCCTTGACCACGGTGACGTTGTTGGCGGAGCCGTTGGCGGCGCGCAGCTCCTCGAAGCGGCGGATCTGCTCCCAGACCTTCATGGCGGCCGCGTAGTCGCCGGCCCGGAGCGCCTCGATCATGTTGAGGGAGACCGCCGGGGCGACGTTGACCAGTCCGGAGGTGAAGCCGGTGGCGCCGGCCGAGAAGTAGGAGGGGGCGTACGGCTCGGCCAGCCCCGCCACCCACACGAACCGCTCAAGACCCGCGTCCCGGGCGAAGGCGGCGAACTTGGCCGCGTCCGGCACCGCGTACTTCACACCGACCACGTTGGGGCAGCTGTCGGCCAGCTCGGCCAGCCGCGCCCCGGCCAGCTGCGGGTTGCGGACGTAGGGGACGACGCCCAGCTCGGGGACGGCCTCGGCGACCGCGCGGTGGTAGTCGACCCAGCCGGCCTGGGAGACGTAGGGGTGGACGGGCTGGTGCACCATCACCATCGTGGCGCCCAGGTCGCGGGCGTGCCGGGCGGAGGCGACGGCGGTCGGCACGTCGTGGCCGACGCCGACCAGGACGTCGGCCCGGCCGCCGGACTCCTCGACGGTCAGCTCGGTGACCTGGCGGCGCTCGGCGGGGGTGAGGGCGTAGAACTCGCCGGTGTTGCCGTTCGGGGTGAGAGTGGTGATGCCGGCGTCCAGCAGGCGACGCAGCAGGGCCCGGTACGTGGCGGGGTCGACGGAGCCGTCCGCGGCGAACGGGGTCACCGGGATCGCGACCACGTCGGCCAGGGCCGCCCGCTGGGTCTCGAACGTCTCGCTGCTCATTGCTGGCCTTCCTGGTTGGCGGCGTCGGGGAACGCCCGCTCGACGAAGGACGCGATGTGCGCGTGCAGGGCGCGGGCGGCACCGTCCGCGTCGCCGTCCAGGGCGAGCCGCAGGATCCGCTGGTGCTCGCCGGCCTCCCGCTCCCAGGACGGGTCGGCGGCCCAGGCGACGGCGGAGACCAGAGCCGCCTGGTCGCGGACCTCGTCGAGCATCCGGCCGAGCAGCGGATTGCCGCAGGGCAGGTACAGGGCGCGGTGGAACTCCCGGTTGGCCAGCGACCGTTCGGCGGTGTCGGTGGCCCGTTCGGCGCGGGTCAGCGCGTCCCGGGCGGCGTCCAGGGAGGCACCGCGGCGCACGGCGCGCCTGAGTGCCTCCGGCTCCAGGAGCAGCCGCACGTCGTAGACCTCGCGTGCCATGTCCGCGTCCACCATGCGCACCGTGACGCCCTTGTACTGGCTGTTCACGACCAGTCCGGTGCCGGCCAGGGTCTTGAGCGCCTCGCGCACCGGGGTCTTGGACACCCCGAACTGTGCGGCGAGTTCGGTCTCCACCAGGGCCTGACCCGGCGTCAGCCGCCCGGTGAGGATGCGGCGTTTGATCTCCTGGAGCACGTACTGCGTGCGGGAGGGGATCGGCGTGGGCACAGAGGTCATGTGCGCCTCTCGGATCTCGCGTATCGCGTCTCATATATGACGTACGAAGTACGACGCGTTGAAGCTAGGAGGGGCGTGCTGCCCCGTCAATGCTTCTGACAGAGGAAGTTGGGCGGGTGCCTCGGCATCGGGCGGATGCCCGATGCCGAGGCACCCGCCTTAGTCCCACGATGACCAGGCATGACTTCGATATCGACGGCGGCCGTACTGCGGAACCGGAACGCGGCCTGCTGTCTGGCCGCGGCGGTGGTGTCCGGGTTCGGCAGCTCGGCGCTGTGGCTGGCGGCCGGGGTGTGGGTGAAGGACCTGACCGGGTCGGACGGGCTGGCCGCGCTGTGCCTGCTCGCCCTGTGGGCACCCACCCTGGCCGGTCCGGCACTGGGCGCGCTCGCCGACCGGGTCCGCCGCAAGCCGCTCCTGATCGCCGCCAGCCTGCTGCCGGCCGCCGCGCTGCCCGCCCTGTTCGCGGTGGACTCGCCGGGGCGGCTCTGGCTGCTGTTCGCGGTGCTGTTCCTGTACGGCGCGGCGGGCGTGGTGCAGGACGCGGCCGAGTCGGCGCTGGTCGCCACCGCGCTGGACGAGCGGCTGCTCGGCGACCTGGGCGGGCTGCGGACCACTGTCAACGAGGGCATGAAGCTGGTCGCCCCGCCGGCCGGCGCGGGCCTGTACGCGGCGTACGGCGGCCCGGCCGTGGCGGCGCTGGACGCGGTGACGTTCGTGCTGGCCACGGGGTTGTACGCGGCACTGCGGGTGCGCGAGCCGGCGCCGCAGCGGCCCGCGGAGAGCTGGCGGCACCGGACGGCCGAGGGCACCCGCTACCTCTGGGCACACCCCCGGTTGCGCCCCCTGGTCCTCGCGGGCGGCCTGACGATGCTGTGCGCGGGTGTCGGCGGCCCCACCGTCTACGCCGTCGCGGACGCCGTCGGCCGCTCCCCCGCGTACGCCGGGGTGCTGTACGCGGTGCAGGGCGCCGGGTCGGTGGCGGTGGGGCTGCTGGCCGGTCCGGCGCTGCGCCGGCTGGGCGGGCCGCGCTTCGCGGCGTACGGGATCGCCCTGTACGCGGTGGCGATGGCGGTGCGGGCGGTGCCCTCGGTGCCGGTCGCGCTGGTCACCAGTGCGGCGATCGGCGCGGGGCTGCCGGCGGTGCTGATCGCCGCGCTGACCGCCGTGCAGCGGGAGACGCCGGGGCCCCTGCTCGGCCGGGTCACGGCGACGGCGGGTTCGCTGGTCTTCGCGCCGAACGTACTCGGCCTGGCGGCGGGCGCGGCGCTGATCGAGCCGGTCGGCGTACGGGTGCTGCTGCCGGCGCTGGGGGTGCTGCTGCTGGCGACGGCGGGGATCACCCGGCGGGCGGGCGGCCCCGCGTGAAAGCTCCGGCACCGGCCGCCCGGCACCACGCGACGCCGGCCCCGCACGAGCCCTCGTACCGCCCGCCGGGCACTGGCCCCGCATACCCCCTCGTACCGCCCATCCGACACCGGCCCCGCAGGACCCCCGTGCCACCCATCCGACACCGGCCCGCAAGCCCCCCCCGTGCCACCCATCCGACACCGGCACCGCATTTCCCCGCGCCGCCCTCCCGACACCGGCACCGCAGGACCCCCGGTGCCGCCCTCCCAGCACCAGCCCCGCAGGACCCCCGGTGCCGCCCTCCCAGCACCAGCCCCGCACGAAACCCCGACGCCGACCCCGCGTGAAGCCCCTGCGCCGCCCGCCGGGCACCGGGCACCGGGCACCGGACACCACCCCCGCCCGAACCCCCTTACCGCGCGGCCAGCGCCCCCCGTACCGCCGTCAGGTCCGCGTCCGAGGCCAGCCCCGCGTGATACAGCCGCAGTTCCGTCGCCCCCAGTTCGCGGGCCCGGGCCGCGTCGGCGGCCAGCGTCGTGGCGCTGCCGCCCATGCCACCGACGACGGTGAGGTTGGCGGCCAGGACCGTGCCGTCGTGGGCCTGCTCGGCGAAGGGGGTGAGCAGGTCCGGGCCGCCCGTGCAGGGCACCACCACGCCGTCCGCGACGGACAGGATGTGCGCGGGGTCGACGCCCGCGTTGGCGCCGCAGTGGTAGGAGACCGGGTCGGCGTGCAGCAGCACCTGGAAGCCGGCGGGGGCGGCGGCCCGGACCGCCGCGACGGCCGCCTCCTGGAGCGAACGGGCGGTGGCGTGACGCCACGCGCGCGTGCCGTGCGCCCGGGTCGCACCGAGCAGTTTCGTCACCCCCGCCCAGCCGCCGTCGGAGGGCGCCGCCCCCCGCCACACCGGTTCCAGCGCCTCGCGCACGGCGGCGGCCAGCTCGTCGGGGTCCAGGCCCTGTCCGCCGTACCCGGCCCGGCAGTCCGGGCAGAAGCACAGCGACATCAGGTACTGCCCGGCGTCGCCCAGGCCGACGCCGCCGGTCTTGTCGTGGGCGTGCAGGTGGGCCAGCCCGTACCAGCCGAGGGACTCCAGTTCGGTGCCGCCCGCCCCCGGCCGGACCGCCGCCTCGGCGGCCAGGTCGACGAGGTACGCGCGCGTGCCGGGCCGCGCGACGCACGGCGCCCAGGGGTAGCGGTCGCCGTAGGCGTTGACGACGGAGGTGTCCGGATGCTCGGCGCCCAGCCGGGAGTTGTGGGCGAGGACCACCCAGGTGTGCACCTGGAGGCCCGCGGCCGCGAGCGCGGCGGCGGCCTCGCCGTAGGCGTCCCCGGGCGCCCAGTCGCCCGCCGGGTAGGGGCGCAGGTCGCGGCCGGTCCAGCGGTCGTCCGGCGGGTAGAGGACGGCGGCGTGCTCGGCGGTGACGACGCGGTGCCGGGGGTGCCGGGGGGTCAGCGCGCGGGTGGAGTGGTAGGCGGCGGCCAGCGTCACCTGTTCCACCCCGAGTTCCGCGACCGTGCGCGCCGCGTCCGGGTCGCCGTTGACGTCCCAGGGGTAGACGAACGCCGATGCCTTCACCGTGCCTCCTCCAGCAGCGCGTAGCCGCGCTCGATCACCTCGGCCAGTCGCTTGACGTGGTCGCCGGCCGGCTCGTGCAGCGGCGGCCGGACCTCGCCCACGTCGAGGCCGCCGAGCCGTACCCCGGCCTTCACCAGGGCGACGGCGTAGCCGCGGCCCTGGGCGCGCAGTTCGGTGAAGGGCCGGTAGAAGCCGTCCAGCAGCCGGTGCGCGGTGGCGTCGTCGCCGGTGCGCAGCGCCTCGTGGAAGGCGAGGGCGATCTCGGGGACGAAGCAGAAGACGGCGGAGGAGTAGAGCGTGACGCCGAGGCCGCGGTAGGCGAGCTGGGTCTGCTCGGCGGTCGGCAGTCCGTTGAAGTAGAGGAAGTCGCCGGGCGCCTCGGTGCGCACGGCGCTGACGATCCGCTGCATCAGGTCCAGGTCGCCGAGGCCGTCCTTGAGGCCGACGATCCCTTTGGTGCGGGCGAGTTCGACCACCGCGCGGGGGCTGAAGACGGCGTTGTCGCGCTGGTAGACGATGACCGGCAGGGCGGTCGCGGCGGCCACCTCCCGGTAGTGCCGCAGCAGCCCCTCCTGGCCGGCCAGCACCAGGTACGGCGGCATGGCGAGCAGTCCGTCGGCGCCGGCCTCCTCGGCGAGCCGGGCGTACCGGACGGCGAGCGCGGTGCCGTACCCGGCGCCCGCCACCACCGGCACCCGGCCCGCCGTCGCCTCCACGGCCGCCCGGACGCAGTCCTGGAACTCCTCGGGCGTGAGCGCGTGGAACTCCCCGGTGCCGCAGCACGCGAACACGGCGGCGGCGCCCGCCCGCACCCCTTGGCGCACATGGGCGCGGTAGACGTCGAGGTCGACCTCGCCGCCGGGGCCGTACGCCGTGACCGGGAAGAACAGCGGACCGCGCGGGGCGGTGAGGCGTGCGGCGAGCGGTGATGGCGTCACAGGCTCCCCCGTTTCCATATGTGTGATCTGCGTTTATATTTCTGAACGGAGTCACGCTAGGACGCCGCCGCGGACCGGTCAAGAACACGACACCTTGACGCGCGACGACGCCCGTCCCTAGCGTGTCCACGCTTGTGAATCCTGTACTCACCTATGTACCGCATGTGTACTCAAGGAGACCCGAGGATGCCCGCTCCCCGCACCGTTCTGCTCACCGGCGCCGCCGGCGGCCTCGGCACCCTGATGCGGGACCTGCTCCCCGCCCACGGCTACGACCTGCGCCTGTTCGACCTGAACGCCATCGAGGAAGCCCCCGACGCCATCGTCGCCGATCTCGCCGACCGGGACGCCGTGCGGGAGGCGGTCCGCGGTGTCGACGCGATCATCCACCTGGCGGGCATCTCCCTGGAAGCCCCGTTCGAGAAGATCCTCAAGGCGAACATCGAGGGCACCTACAACGTCTACGAGGCCGCCCGCGAGGAGGGCATCGGCCGGATCGTCTTCGCCTCCTCCAACCACGCGGTCGGCTGGACCCCGCGCCCGGCGCACGACGACCCGCTGATCCCGGTCGACACCCCGCGCCGCCCCGACACCTTCTACGGCCTGTCCAAGTCGTTCGGCGAGGACCTCGCCCAGTTCTACTGGGACAAGCACGGCATCGAGACCGTCTCGGTCCGCATCGGCTCCTGCTTCCCCGAGCCGACCAGCGTGCGGATGCTGTCGGTGTGGATGAGCCCCGCCGACGGCGCCCGGCTCTTCCACGCCGCCCTCACCGCCGAGCACGTCGGCCACACCGTCGTCTACGGCTCCTCCGCCAACACCCGGCTGTGGTGGGACCTGACCACCGCGCGGGCGCTCGGCTACCAGCCGCAGGACGACTCGGAGCCGTACGCGGCCGAACTCGTCGCCGAGCAGGGCGAACTGGACCCGGCCAACCCGGCGCACGCCCGCCTCGGCGGCCACTTCGTCACCGACCCGCCGATCTGGCCGTACTGACCGCCGGCGCACGGCCCGGCTGACCGAAACGGACTGCCGCACGGCAGGGGACGGGCACCGAACGGGCCCGTCCCTTGCCGCATTCGGGCATCCGCACTGCCCGACCAGACCCGCCGCCGCGCCCCAGCCCAGGTCCACGACGGCCGCCCGCGCGCCGGAACGGGCCCAAACGGGCAGTATCGGCTCCGCAACAGACCTGGTCAGCGCCGCGCACCGGCGGTAGAACTCTCCCCAAGGGCCCCACCGGGCCCGAACGGGCAACGGCGCGCGTGAGGCAGGTGTGGCATGGGCACGAGATCGGCGGAAGAGCGCCAGCGGGAGATCGTGCTGGCCGCCCGGGCCGCCGGCTCGGTCGACGTCACCGCGCTCGCGGCCGAACTCGGCGTGGCCAAGGAGACCGTACGCCGGGATCTGCGCGCCCTGGAGGACCACGGTCTGGTCCGCCGCACCCACGGCGGCGCCTACCCGGTGGAGAGCGCCGGGTTCGAGACCACCCTCGCGGTCCGCGCCACCAGCCACGTCCCCGAGAAGCGCCGGGTCGCCGCCGCGGCGGCCGAACTGCTCGGGGACGCCGAGACGGTCTTCGTCGACGAGGGCTTCACCCCCCAGCTCATCGCCGAGGCGCTGCCCACCGACCGGCCGCTGACCGTGGTCACCGCCTCCCTGCCGGTGGCCGGCGCGCTCGCCGGGCGCGGCGACACCTCGGTGCTGCTGCTCGGCGGCCGGGTCCGGCCGGGCACCCTGGCCACCGTCGACCACTGGACCACCAGGATGCTGGCCGGTTTCGTCCTCGACCTGGCGTTCATCGGCGCCAACGGCATCTCCCGCGAACACGGCCTGACCACGCCCGACCCGGCGGTCAGCGAGGTCAAGGCGCAGGCCGTGCGGGCCGCCCGGCGCACGGTGTTCGCCGGGGTGCACACCAAGTTCGGAGCGGTCAGCTTCTGCCGGTTCGCCGAGATCGGCGCCCTGGAGGCGATCGTCACCAGCACCCAGCTGCCCGCCTCCGAGGCCCACCGCTACTCACTCCTCGGCCCCCAGGTCATCCGCGTCTGACCCCGCCCCATGCCTCCCCCTCGTGGGGCGGGGTCACCTCCCATCGCCCGTTACCTCCCCATATGTTCAGGAGCGATCCATGCGAACCCAGAGCCGACACAGGCCGCGAGCGACGCTCGCCCTGGCCGCCGCAGGGACGCTGCTCGCCCCGCTGCTCTCCGGCTGCTGGGTCGGGGCGGGCGGGGCGGGCTCCGGCGGCAACGCCATCAACGTCCTGATGGTGAACAACCCCCAGATGGTCGAGCTCCAGAAGCTCACCGCCGACCACTTCACCAAGGAGACCGGCATCAAGGTGAACTTCACCGTGCTGCCGGAGAACGACGTCCGCGACAAGATCAGCCAGGACTTCGCCAACCAGGCCGGCCAGTACGACGTCGCCACCCTCTCCAACTACGAGATACCGATCTACGCCCAGAACGAGTGGCTGCACGAGATGGACTCGTACGCCGCCAAGGACACCGCCTACGACGAGCAGGACGTCCTCAAGCCGATGCGCGAGTCGCTGACCGGCGCGGACGGCAAGCTCTACGGCCAGCCCTTCTACGGCGAGTCCTCCTTCCTGATGTACCGCAAGGACATCTTCGCGAAGAAGGGCCTGACGATGCCCGCGCACCCCACCTGGCAGCAGGTGGCCGAGCTCGCCGCCGAGGCCGACGGCGCGGAACCCGGCATGAAGGGCATCTGCCTGCGCGGCCTGCCCGGCTGGGGCGAGGTGATGGCCCCGCTCACCACGGTCGTCAACACCTTCGGCGGCACCTGGTTCGACCAGGACTGGACGGCCCGGCTGAACTCCCCCGAGTTCGAGAAGGCGGTGAAGTTCTACGTCGACCTGGTGCGCGAGCACGGCGAGTCCGGCGCCCCGCAGGCCGGCTTCGCCGAGTGCCTGAACAACCTGACCCAGGGCAAGGTCGCCATGTGGTACGACGCCACCTCGGCCGCGGGTTCGCTGGAGGCCGACAACTCCCCGGTCAAGGGCAAGCTGGGCTACGCCCCCGCCCCGGTGGAGAAGACCGAGTCGTCCGGCTGGCTCTACACCTGGGCCTGGGGCATCCAGCAGGCGTCCCGCAACCCCGACAAGGCGTGGAAGTTCGTCTCCTGGGCCTCCAGCAAGGAGTACGAGCAACTGGTCGGCGACGAGATCGGCTGGTCCAACGTCCCGGCCGGCAAGCGCGCCTCCACCTACGAGAACCCGGCCTACCGCGCGGAGGCCGCCGCCTTCCAGGAGATGACCAAGGAGGCGATCGAGGGGGCCAAACCGAAGGACCCGGGGGTGCAGCCGCGCCCGGCACCCGGCATCCAGTTCGTCGGCATCCCGGAGTTCACCGACCTCGGCACCAAGGTCTCCCAGGAGATCAGCGCGGCCATCGCCGGACGCCAGTCCGTCGAAGCGGCCCTGAAGAAGTCGCAGGACCTCGCCGAAGAGATCTCCGAGGAGTACGAAGGACGATGACCGCCACGACAACGGCCCCCGTGGCCGCACCCGACGTCAGCACCCCACCGAAGCAGCCCTCCGCGCGGCTGCGCGCCTGGGCCACCCGGGCGCCGCTGCTGCCGGCCCTGATCTTCATGATCGCGGTCACCCAGCTGCCCTTCGTGGCGACCCTGGTGATCTCCTTCTTCGACTGGAACGCCCTCTACCCGGACGCCCGGCACTTCACCTGGTTCGCCAACTACGGCGACGTCCTGACCGACCCCGACCTGCGCAAGTCGGTGTGGACGACGATTGTGCTGACCGTCGCGGTGGTGCTGGCCAGCCTGGTCCTGGGCCTGGCGCTGGCGCTGTTGCTGGACCGGAGGTTCAAGGGGCGGGGCGTGGTCCGCACCCTGCTGATCGCCCCGTTCCTGGTGGTCCCGGTCGCGGCGGCGCTGCTCTGGAAGCACGTCCTGTACAACCCGGAGTACGGCCTGTTGAACGGGTTGCTGCACTACGTGGGCGGCCCCCAGCCCGACTGGATCTCCAACACCCCGCTGCTGGCGGTGGAACTGTCCCTGGTGTGGCAGTGGACGCCGTTCATGATGCTGATCCTGCTGGCCGGGCTGCAGAGCCGGGACCAGCAGCAGATCGAGGCGGCCCGGGTGGACGGGGCGAGCGACTGGCAGATCTTCGTCCACCTCACCCTGCCGCACCTGCGCCGCTACCTGGAACTCGGCGCCCTGCTCGGCTCGATCTACATCGTGCAGAACTTCGACGCGGTCTTCACGATCACCTCCGGCGGCCTGGGCACCGCCAACCTGCCGTACACCGTCTACCAGAGCTTCTACCAGGCGCACGAGAACGGCCTCGCCTCGGCGGCCGGCGTCCTGGTCGTCATCGGCTCGATCATCATCGCGACCTTCGCGCTGCGCGTGGTGTCGTCCCTGTTCCGCGAGGAGGTGGGCCGCGCATGAGCAGCACCGTGGCCGCAGCACGTAGCCGCCGTACCGGCGGTGCCGGCCTGGGCCTGCTGGCCTGGCTGCTCGGCATCGTCTTCTTCCTGCCCATCGCGTGGATGGCGCTGACCTCCTTCCACTCGGAGGAGGACGCCGCCACCAACCCGCCGTCCTTCGCGGCGTCGCTGACGCTGGACGGCTACCGCGAGTTCTTCGGCGCGGGCGGCGGCGCCAGCCCCTGGCCGGCGCTGGCCAACTCGGTGGTGGCGTCGGTGGCGTCGACCCTGTTCGTCCTGGTCCTCGCCCTGCCCGCCGCCTACGCGCTGTCCATCCGCCCGGTGAAGAAGTGGACCGACGTCCTGTTCTTCTTCCTGTCCACGAAGATGCTCCCGGTGGTGGCGGGCCTCCTTCCGATCTACCTGTTCGCCAAGAACACCGACATGCTGGACAACATCTGGCTGCTGGTCATCCTGTACACCTCGATGAACCTGCCGATCGCGGTGTGGATGATGCAGTCCTTCCTCGCCGAGGTGCCGGTCGCGATCATCGAGGCAGCCCGGGTGGACGGCGCGAAACTGCCCACCATCCTGACCCGGGTGGTCGCCCCCATCGCCCTCCCCGGCATCGCCGCGACCTCCCTGATCTGCTTCATCTTCAGCTGGAACGAACTGCTCTTCGCCCGGGTGCTGACGGGTGTGGTCGCCGAGACCGCCCCCGTCTTCCTGACCGGCTTCATCACCAGCCAGGGGCTGTTCCTGGCCAAGGTGTGCGCCGCGTCGCTCGTCATCTCCCTGCCGGTGCTCGCCGCGGGGTTCGCCGCCCAGGACAAACTGGTCCAGGGCCTGTCGTTGGGAGCCGTGAAATGAAGGCCGCCGTCATCGAGTCCGTGGGCCGGGCCGTCGTCGCCGAGATCCCGGACCCGACGCCAGGGCCGCGCGAGGTCGTCGTCCAGGTCGCCGCGTGCGGGCTGTGCGGCACCGACCTGCACATCCTGAAGGGCGAGTTCGCGCCCAAGCTGCCGATCACGCCGGGGCACGAGTTCGCCGGCGCGGTGGTCGGGGTGGGTACGCAGGTCACCGAGGTGTCGGTCGGCGACCAGGTGGCGGTGGACCCCTCCCTCTACTGCTACGAGTGCCGCTACTGCCGTACCGGCCACAACAACCTGTGCGAACGCTGGGCGGCCATCGGCGTGACGACGGCGGGCGGCGCGGCCCAGTACGCGGTGGCCCCGGTCGCCAACTGCGTGAAGCTCCCCGAGCACGTCCGCACCCAGGACGCGGCCCTCATCGAACCCCTCTCCTGCGCGGTCCGCGGCTACGACGTCCTCCAGTCCCGGCTCGGCGCGCACGTCCTGATCTACGGCTCCGGGACGATGGGCCTGATGATGCTGGAGCTGGCCAAGCGCACCGGCGCGGCCAGCGTCGACATGGTCGACCTCAACCCGGCCCGCCTGGAGACGGCCCGGGGGCTGGGCGTCTCGGCCACCGCGGCCACCCCCGACGAACTGGACCGCCCGCAGGGCTGGGACCTGGTCATCGACGCGACCGGCAACGCGGCGGCCATCCAGGACGGCCTGGACCGGGTGGCCAAGGCCGGCACCTTCCTCCAGTTCGGCGTGGCCGACTACGCGACGCGGGTCCAGATCGACCCGTACCGCATCTACAACCAGGAGATCACCATCACCGGCTCGATGGCGGTCCTGCACAGCTACGAACGCGCGGCGGAACTCTTCGCGAACGGCGTCCTCGACCCGGACGTCTTCATCAGCGACCGCATCCCGCTGGACCGGTATCCCGAGGCGCTGGAGCAGTTCGCGGCGGGGGTGGGCCGGAAGATCGTGGTGGTGCCGTAACCGATCTGCTGAACGCCGGACGCGCTGATGTCTTCCAGCCCGTCCGGCGTTTGAGGACGAGGCCGTCCAGACCGAAGCGGGGGTCTGGGGGCGCGGCCCCCAGGGATGGGACGGGTAGGGGCGGCGGGGGCGAAAACCCCTGGTCGGCCGAACAGCCGACGGTAAGGGAACGGTAAAACCCCCTCGCTCGTTCTCCCGGCATGACAGCTATGACCCCCGGCTCGAACATCCCTCTGTCCGCCGCCCGCGTGACGGTGGACGTCGCCGCGCCCGTGCGCCTCGACGTATCGGGCCTGCTGCTCACCGCCGACGGCAAGGTGCGCTCCGACGACGACTTCATCTTCTACAACCAGCCCGCCGGCCCGGGCGTGACCTACCGCTCCGGCGGCGGCACCGCCCCGGACGCGATCACGGTCGACACCTCCGCCCTCCCCCCGGGCATCGAGAAGATCGTCGTCACCGCGAGCCCGGACGCCGCGGGCCAGACCTTCCAGGGCATCGAGCCCACGGCCACCATCCGCGACGGGGACGACAACTCGGTGCTGGCCACCTTCACGCCCCCGCAGCTCGGCACCGAGACCGCCCTGGTGATCGTCGAGATCTACCTGCGCGGCGGCGTCTGGAAGGCCCGCGCGGTCGGCCAGGGCTACGCCAACGGCCTGGCCGGCATCGCCACCGACTTCGGCGTCTCGGTGGAGGAGCCGGCCGCCCCGGCCGCCACCCCGGCCGCCGCCCCGGCCCAGCCGGTCACGCCCCCGGCCCCCGCCGCCGTACAGCCCCCGCCCCCGCCGGTCACCGCACCCGCCGCACCCGCCGCCTCCGCGGCCCCCGCCCCCGGCGCCGGGAAGATCAACCTGGACAAGGGCCGGGTCAGCCTCCAGAAGAACCAGACCGTCTCCCTGGTCAAGGGCGGCCGCCCGGTCCTCTCCCAGGTCAAGATGGGTCTCGGCTGGGAGCCGGCGTTCCGCGGCAAGGACATCGACCTGGACGCCTCGGTCATCGCCTACGGCCCGCAGCGCAACCACATCGACAGCTGCTACTTCGGCAAGCTGTCCATCGTCGGCGGCGCCATCAAGCACTCCGGTGACAACCTCACCGGCGAGGGCGGCGGCGACGACGAGGTGATCGTCGTCGACCTCGGCCGGCTCCCGCAGGAGGTCACCGGCCTGGTCTTCACGGTCAACTCGTTCTCCGGGCAGAAGTTCACCGAGGTCGCCAAGGCGTACTGCCGCCTGCTGGACGCGGCGACCGGCGAGGAACTGGTCCGCTTCGACCTGACCTCCGCCGAGCCGCAGACCGGCGTGATGATGGCCAAGCTGATCCGGCAGTTCTCCGGCGAGTGGGACATGACGGCGATGGGCGAGTTCGTCAAGTCCCGCACGGTCCGCGGGATGGTGAAGCCGGCCGCCAAGTCGCTGTGACCGCGGACGGCCGGGGTCCCCGCCCCGGGGCCCCGGCCGTCCCGCTCAGCGCCGCTGCTGCCGCTTCCAGGGCCCGGTGATCGCCAGCATGATGCCGGGCGTCTGGATGTTGGCGTACAGGGTGCGGCCGTCGGGCGAGAAGGTCACTCCGGTGAACTCGCTGTACTCGGGGTCGTCCGCGCTCCCGAGGTTCAGCTCGTTGCGGGCGATCGGGTACGTCCGTCCGCTGTCGGTCGCGCCGAACAGGTGCTGGACGCCGTCGCCGTCCTCGGCGACGACCAGGCCGCCGTACGGGGAGACGGTGATGTTGTCGGGGCCGTCGAAGGCGCCGTCCGCCGCGGGGTCGGGGTTGACGCCGAGCAGCACCTTCAGGGTGAGGGTGCGGCGCCCCGGGTCGTAGAACCAGACCTGGCCGTCGTGCGGCGCGCCGGGGCTCTCGGAGCGGGCGTAGGAGGAGACGACGTAGGCGCCGCCGTCGGCCCACCACATGCCCTCCAGCTTGCGGGCCCGGGTGACCTGCCCGTCGGTGAACTGCTTGCGCACGGAGACGGTCTTCGCGTCGCGGTCGGGGACCTCGGCCCAGTCGACGCCGTACACGGTGCCGGTCGTCGTCGCGCGGGAGAGGTCGTCGACGAACCGCCCGCCGGAGTCGAAGCACTTGAAGGCTTCCAGCCGCCCGGCGTCGGCGGCGAGGGTGCGCAGCCGGCCGCGGCCGTGCCGGAAGCCCTCCGGCGGGGTCCAGCGGTAGAAGAGGCCGTTGGGTCCTGAGGCGTCCTCGGTGAGGTAGGCGTGGCCGCGCCGCGGGTCGATGACGACGGCCTCGTGGGCGTACCGGCCGAGCGCCTTGACCGGCTTGGGGTCGCGGCCCGCCCGGCGGTCGGCGGGGTCGACCTCGAAGACGTAGCCGTGGTCCTTGGTCATGCCGTTGGTGCCGGCCCGGTCCTCGGTCTCCTCGCAGGTCAGCCAGGTGTCCCAGGGGGTGGAGCCGCCGGCGCAGTTGGTGGCGGTGCCGGCGATGCCGACCCATTCGGCGACCGCGCCGCCGGGGCGGACCTCGACGACGGTGCAGCCGCCGGCCGCCGCCGGGTCGTAGACCAGACCGTCGGTGAGCGGGACGGGGTGCGGCCAGTTGGCGCGGGGGCCGCCCAGTTCGTGGTTGTTGACCAGCAGCACCGTGCCGCGCGGGCCGTCGAAGGCGGCGGTGCCGTCGTGGTTGGAGGGGGTGTACTCGCCCGACTCCAGCCTGGTGCGGCCGCTGTACGTGATGACCCGGTAGGAGAAGCCGGCCGGCAGCGCGAGGACGCCGTCCGGGTCGGGGAGCAGCGGCCCGTAGCCGAGGCCGCCGTGTCCGTGCTCGTCGTCGGCGCCCTCGGTCTCCGTGGCCGCCAGGGCGTTCGGCGCGGTGGCGAGGGCACCGACGCTGCCCGCCAGCGCGACCCCGGCGCCGGTGAGCGCGGAGCCTCTGGCGAAGTCCCTGCGGGTGAGCGACATGGTGTCTCCTGTGGCGGTCGGCGTGCCGGGGCGGGGGGGTGGCCGAGCGGGTGCGGCGCCACCGTCCCGCCCGCTGCTTAACGCCGGTTGAACACCGGGCGACACCCCGGGACCCGGGCGCGTGAATCCGCCGCCGCGCGCGCCGCCCCGCTCAACCCCCTTGCTGGGAGCGCGCCTTGAACGCCGCCTTGCGGGCCTCCTTGGCGATCTTCTTGTCCGGGTGCAGCCGTCCCATCGCCTCCAGCACGTCGGCGGTGGCGGGGTGACCGACCCGCCAGGCGGTGTCGAAGAAGCCGCTGTGCCGCGCGGCCAGCCCCTCCACCAGGGCCTGGAGCTCCTCGGAGTTGCCCTCCGCGGCGAGCTGCGCGGCCACCGTGTCGATGGTCAGCCAGAACACCATGGACTCCGGCGGCGGCGGCACGTCCCGCGCCCCGTGCTCGGCCAGCCAGACCCTGGCCAGCCCGCCCAGCTCGGCGTCGTCGAGGACCTCCCGCAGCGCGGGCTCCGCCTCGGCGCCGACCAGCGCCAGCGCCTGCTGGCAGCGCAGCCGGCGCAGCGGCGCCCCGGCGTCGGTGCCGCGCGCGGCGGCCAGCAGATCCCGGGCGGCGTCCTGCGGCTCGCGGCGGGCCAGCCAGCCCTCGGTCTCGGCGTGCGCGGCGCCCGGCGGATAGCCGGCCGTCCCGTCGAGCAGCGCGTCGGCACCCTTGTCGGCGAACTCCCCGACGGCCGGCGCGGTGAACCCGGCCTCCAGCAGCCGGGCCCGCAGCCCGTACAGGCCGAGCGGGGTTAGCCGCACCATGCCGTAGCGGGCCACGTCGGTGTCGTCGACGGGCGCGGCGGGCTCCTCGTCGGTGTCGGTCATCAGCGCCTCGTCGACCGGCCGGTAGGCGACCAGCCCGATCGGCTCCAGCAGCCGGAACTGGTCGTCCAGCCGCATCATCGCGTCGGACACCTGCTGGAGCACGTCGTTGCTGGGTTCCGCCATGTCGCCGGGGATCAGCACCGACGCGGCGAGCGCGGGCAGCGGCACCGGGGTGTCGCCGGGCGCGTCCTCGCTGACGGTCAGCAGGTACAGGTTGCCGAGCACCCCGTCGAGGAACTCCGCCTCGGCCTCCGGGTCCCAGTCCAGGGCGGAGAGGTCCAGCTCGTCCTCGCCCTCGGCCATCGCGTCGACCAGGGCGCCGAGGTCGGGCGCGCTCGCGTCGGCGAGCACGGTCTCCAGGGCGGCGAGCCAGGCGCCGAGCACGTCCTGCGGGGAGCCGCCGGTGAGCAGCGCCAGTTCCTCGCCGGCCGCGACGGTGCCCGCGTCCTCGTCGGTGATCTCGACCAGCCCGGCGTCCACGGCGACCCGCCACGCCTCGCCCGCGTCCGCCGCGGCCTCCTCGCCGCTCAGCCCGAGCGCCTCCACCGCCGCACCGAGCTGCTCCTCGGCCAGCTCGCCCCCGGCCTCCACCCGGGTGTCCGGACCGGCCCAGCGGGCGAGCCGTACCGCCCGGGAGAACAAGGGGGCACCGAGCGCGGCGCGGGCCAGCTCGGCCTCGGGCTGGAGCCGCGCGGGCGGCAGGGTGGAGCTGTCTGACATCGGCTGTTTCTCCTCGCGCGCCTCGACGGCCGTACGGCCACCTGGACGCCGTACGGCTCAGCCGCTCAGCCTAGACGGGTTTGGACCCATGCCGCCCGGTTCATCTCCCCGTCGGCCGCCGTACATGGCTGAAACCTTGACAACGGGCGTGGCGGCGCAGGAGATTGACGCGCGTAGAAACAGGGGGGCACAAGTGTTCTCACAGTCATGCGCGTCCCCCCTCCCACGCCTCGTCCGTGCTTCCCGGCGCCTGAAGTCACGTCCCCGGAGGGACCCCATGCCGAGCAAGTCGTCCGCGCGCCTCGCCGCGCTCACCGTCGCCGCCGTCTGCTCCGCGGCCTCCACCGTCGTCCTCACCTCGCCCGCGCACGCGGCCGCCGTGCGCGTCCACGACATCCAGGGCAGCACCCGGCTCTCCCCGTACGCCGGCCAGCAGGTCACCGACGTGACCGGAATCGTCACGGGGATACGGGGATACGGCTCCTCCAGAGGCTTCTGGATGCAGGACCCGACCCCGGACGCCGACCCGGCCACCAGTGAGGGCGTCTTCGTCTTCACCAGCTCCACCCCCAAGGTCGCGGTCGGCGACGCGGTCACCGTCGCCGGCACGGTCTCGGAGTACGTCCCCGGCGGCGCCTCCACCGGCAACCAGTCGCTGACCGAGATAACCCGCCCCACGGTCACCGTGGACTCCGCCGGCAACCCGGTCCCGGCCGCGGCCCGGATCACCGCCCGTTCGGTGCCGCGCGCCTACACCCCCGAGGCCGACGGCGGCTCGGTCAACACCCTGCCGCTGCGCCCCACCCGCTACGCCCTGGACTACTACGAGTCGCTAGAGGGCATGAACGTCCAGGTCGCCGACACCCGCGTGGTGGGCGCCACCGACCCGTACACCGAGCTGTGGGTGACGGTGAAGCCGAACGAGAACCCGAGCGCGAGCGGCGGCACGGTCTACGGCTCCTACGCCGCCCAGAACACCGGCCGGCTCCAGATCCAGTCCCTGGGCGCGGTCGCCGACTTCCCCGAGGCGACCGTGGGCGACACCCTGGCCGGCACCACGGCCGGCCCGCTGGACTACAACCAGTACGGCGGCTACACGCTGGTCGCGAACGAGCTGGGCACGCTGCGCGACGGCGGCACGGAGCGCGAGACCACGCGCCCGCAGCAGCGCGACGAGCTGGCGGTGGCCACGTACAACGTCGAGAACCTCGACCCGTCCGACGACACCTTCGCCGCGCACGCCGAGGCGATCACCGACCACCTCTCCTCCCCCGACATCGTGTCCCTGGAGGAGATCCAGGACAACAACGGTGCCACGGACGACGGTACGGTCGCCGCCGACGAGACGGTGACGAAGCTGATCGACGCGATCGTGGCGGCGGGCGGCCCGCGCTACGACTGGCGCTCGGTCGACCCGGCCGACGGCACGGACGGCGGCGAGCCCGGCGGCAACATCCGCCAGGTGTTCCTGTTCAACCCGGAGCGGGTCTCCTTCACCGACCGCGCGGGCGGCGACGCGACCACGGCCACGGAGGTCACCAAGGTCCGCGGCAAGGCGGCCCTCACCCTCTCCCCCGGCCGCGTCGACCCGGCGAACGCCGCCTGGGAGAACAGCCGCAAGCCGCTCGCGGGCGAGTTCGTCTTCCGCGGCAAGACCGTCTTCGTCATCGCCAACCACTTCGCCTCCAAGGGCGGCGACCAGGGCCTGACCAGCCAGTACCAGCCCCCGGCGCGCAGCTCCGAGACCCAGCGCCACCTTCAGGCGGCGGCGGTCAACACCTTCGTCAAGGACATCCTGGCCACCCAGAAGAACGCCGACGTCGTCACCCTGGGCGACATCAACGACTTCGAGTTCTCCCTCACCACCCAGCTCCTGGAGGACGACGGCGCCCTGTGGTCGGCGGTCAAGTCACTGCCGCGCGCCGAGCGTTACTCGTACGTCTACCAGGGCAACAGCCAGGTCCTGGACCAGATCCTGATCAGCCCCTCGATCCGGCGCGGCGGTCACTTCACGTACGACAGCGTGCACGTGAACGCCGAGTTCGCCGACCAGATCAGCGACCACGACCCGCAGGTGCTGCGGTTCCGCCCGTAGCCGTGGCGGAGGTCACCCCGGCACGAGGCCGAGGGCGTGCTCGTACCTGCTGACGACGAGGCCGCGCGGCGCCGGGGCGGCCTCCGCCCACTCCGCGTAGGTGAGCACATGCGTACCGTCGGTGCTCAGGTGGACGTGGGCGGAGATCAAGCCGGGCTCGCGTTCGACCGGTTCGGCCCGGTCGGCGCGCGCGGTGGTGACGAGGCCGGGGACCCTGCTGTCCCCGGCCTCGCGCGCCAGTCCGCCGTGGCGCCGGTACCGCCCGAGCCCCAGCCGCTCGATGCCCGGCACGGCGGTGTCGATCTCGTCGACCCGTTCCTGCCGCCGCGTCTTGACGAACGCCTCGTAGGCGGCCTCGCTCGCCCACTGCGAGTGGTGCAGCAGCGTCTCCCCGTCGTGCCCGGCGTAGACGTGGTAGCTGCGCAGCCCGTCGCCGGGCCAGTCCCTCCGCTCCCACGTACGCGCGATGGCCTCGACGGTCCGCCGCTGCCGCTCCGGCGTACCGACCCGCCACGTACTGAAGAAGGGAGCCTCGACATCCGGGCGGGTGAGATCGGGGTGGGCGGCGGTACGGCGGGTCATGCGGGCCTCCGTCGAGTGGGTGCGCGTCGCTTGCGGTCACCACCCTGCGACCTCAACCGGACTCGAGGTCAAGCCTGCCGGCCGCCCCGCCGCCGCAGCGCCCCCACCGCGACGGCCGCGCCCACCGCGGCCCCGGCGATCAGCACCGGTCGCGGCACTCCGCGCTCGACGGCGTGCCCGGCCTGGGCGGCACTGCTGCGCAACTGGACAGTCATCGCCCCGGCCTTGTCCCGCAGATCGGCGGCCCGGGCCTTGGCCCGCCCCTTCACATCCGTCCGGCCGGCCAGTTCCCCGACGGTGCCACCGAGCCGGCCGCGGGTCTCCTCGATCTGCCGCCGCAGTTCATCGGGCCCCTTGGCCCCCGTCGCCGTACCGCTGTCCGCCATCGGTCCGCCTTCCCTCCCGCTCGCCACGCTCGTACGTGCCTGACGACCCCGGGTACCCTGCCCCGGCGTCCACTACCCCCGGCCCGGTCAGCTCCACAGCCTCAGCACTGCTTACCGATGACCGGTGGTGAAACTGAACGGCGCCGCCCGCTCGCCGGGAGGCGGTGGGCGACCGGGCGACGGTCGGGGCGGGCGTGGGCACCGCCGACACCCACCACACCACGACCCTGGCCCGCGCCGGCCTGGCGTACTGCCCGGGCTGCGACGAGTACGCCCTCGCCCTGTACGCGACCAGCGGCACGGGTCATGTCAGTACGGTCGCGAACGTGATCCCGGACGAGGTGCGCGCGATCCTGGACGCCACGACGCGGGCCGCCCGGCCGGCGGCCGACGCACTGCGGACGGCGTACGACCGCCTGACGGCGACAGGTGTCACCGAGTGACGAACACGGGCTCCCACTCCTGACGGTCGAAGTCGTCGTCCGGCACCCGCGTGCCGGACAACTGCACCACCTCGTCACTCCCGATCGTGACGAGCACCAGCCGCCCCTGGTACTCCTCGATCCCCGGCGTCCGCTCCCAGGCGATGAGCCGACGGTCGTCCGCCCAGGCCAGCAGGGTGCCCCCGCGCACCTTGGTGACCTCCTTGCCGGAGAGCGGGTCCCGGACGGAGGACCACGACTTGTCGGTCCGCTCCTTGGTCAGCCCGAGCGCGGCGAGCCGACCGTCCGGGGAGAGCCGGGCGGGGACGTCGGAGCGCAGGTACCGCTCGTCGGCGGGTGCCCGAACCGCCTCGCCCGACAGGTCGAAGAACTCTTGCAGCCCGTCGCGCTCGCCGATGACCTGGGCGTAGACCAGGTCCCCGGTCCGCGAGAAGGCGAAGTCCCGCCGCGCGGTGCTGTCCTGGCCGGCCGGTACGGCACTCCAGGTGATGTCCTCGGTGACCACGTCCAGGACGAGGAACCCGGTCCGGCTCGGACGGCCCATCAGCGACAACCACCCTGCCTCCCCCTCCGGCCCACCCACCCGATACCGCAGATCGGGATTCTCGTCGTACGTCGTCGCGACGATCCGCCCCCCGTCCCGCGAGTAGGCGAGCCCGCCGACCCCGTGGTCCACCGGCACCCACCGCTCGACCCGCCCGGTCGCCAGGTCGAGGATGCCGATCCGCCGGGCCGGCAGCTCCCGTTCCAGCACGGCCGCCGTCCGCATCCCGGGCGCGACGGCCACGTAGGACCACCGGTCGTCCTTCTCGTACCGTCCGGTGGCCGGGTCCAGCAGCCAGTAGGTACGCCGGTTGACGCCCTCGTCGGCCGTCCGTTCGACCGTCTCGGCCGTGTAGTAGGCGGCCAGCGCCACGTCCCCGGCGGCGATCAGGTCGCGCGGCGGCGACTGGTCGGGATGGGCACTGATCCCGTTGCCCCGCACCGCCGGGGGCCGCTGTTCCCGGCCGGAGTCCAGCAGCGGAACGCCCACCGCGATGGCGACCACGGCGGCGACGACGGCAGCCAGGGAGGTCAGCCCGCGCAGCCGACGCCGGCGCCGCCGTACCGCGAGCACCCGGTCGGCGAACCCGGGCGGTACCGCCCGCTGGCCGGCCGCCTGTTCCCGCAACGTCTCGCGCACCACTTCCTCGACGTTCACGAACGCACCTCCAGTGGCGCGGGGTTGCGGACCGAGCGGTCCCCGGGTGCCCGCAGGGCGGCCAGTTCGGGCGCGACGGCCCGCAGCCGGGCCAGCGCACGATGGTTGGTGGACCGCACGGTCCCGACCGAACACCCGAGGAGCCGGGCGACGTCGCCCTCGGGCAGATCCTCGAAGTACCGCAGGACCAGTACCGTCCGCTGCCGCGCGGTCAGCCGGGCGAGCGCCCCGCGCATGACCAGCCGCAGATCGGCGTCGGCCAGGACATCGGCGTCCGTACCGCTGTCCGGCGGCTCGGGGACGCTCAACTCCCGCCGCGGCCACTTCAGCCGCCAGCGGCTGACCTGCTGCCGGTACAGCACCCGCCGGACGTACGCCTCGGGCTCCTCGACCCGGTGCCAGCGCCCCGCCACCTTGATCAGCGCGTTCTGGAGCAGGTCCTCACCGGCGTGCCGGTCCCCGCCGCTCAGCAGCACAGCGGTCTTCAGCAGCGCGGACGACCGGTTCGCCACGAACTCGCGGAAACTCTCCTGAGCCTGCGCATCCATCGTCACCTTCTCGCACCCCGGGCGGACCCGCTGTCCGGCCCCCGTACCCCTTGTGACGCGCGCGGCCGTCCCCCACTATGCCGGGGCCCGTCGCACGGACCCCGGCAATTTTCACCTCACTGCCAGCGGTAACCGTCCCCGAACAACAGCGTGTGCTCCAGCACGTCCTCCATCGGGTCGTCGATCTGCCCGATGTTGATCAACCCGATCCGGTGCCCGGTGTGCGTCTCATCGGCGTGCGCGACGCCCGCCGGCAGCCAGCAGACCGAGGCCACGGCCCCCACCCCGGCCACCCAACGTCCCACAGCCTTAGCCCGCTCGCTCCTCATACCAGGACCTCATTTCGTCGGTTCGGCGTCTGATCGGACTGAGCGTCCACCTGTTCATCTCCCTGACCCGGGGGAAGGTCACGGTCGGACTGCTGAGCGCCACGCATCAGCCAGGACGAAGGGGACGACCGTCCCACCGAACTCGCTCGGACCAGAACGCCAGGAGTCGGCAAGGGAGCCAACCAGAAGCAGCCCTCACCCATGTACGTCGTCGGCGTCCGGTCGCCGGAGCCGCACCCTCCCCGGGAACCCAGGACTGTGCACGTTCACCCGGTGCGAAGTCCCTCCCGGAACCACTCGACCCGGACGTCTCCGGTCCCGTCCGGCCGGCCGGTTGATCGATAAGGCGACGCAGGTCACGCGCCGCCGCCGGTCAGTTGTGGCTGTGCAGCACGTCGTTCAACCCGCCCCACACCGCGTTGTTCGGCCGGGCCTCCACCGCGCCCGTCACGGAGTTGCGGCGGAACAGGATGTTGGAGGCGCCGGACAGTTCCCGCGCCTTCACGACCTCCCCGTCCGGCATCGTCACGCGGGTGCCGGCGGTGACGTAGAGGCCGGCCTCGACCACGCACTCGTCGCCGAGTGCGATGCCGACGCCCGCCTCGGCACCGACCAGGCAGCGCTCGCCGATGGCGATGATGACGTTGCCGCCGCCGGACAGCGTGCCCATCGTGGAGGCGCCGCCGCCGATGTCCGAGCCGTTGCCCACGACGACGCCGGCCGAGATGCGGCCCTCGACCATCGACGTGCCCAGCGTGCCGGCGTTGAAGTTGACGAAGCCCTCGTGCATGACCGTGGTGCCCTCGGAGAGGTGCGCGCCCAGGCGGACCCGGTCGGCGTCGGCGATGCGCACGCCCTTCGGGGCGACGTAGTCCGTCATCCGGGGGAACTTGTCGACCGAGGTGACCTGGAGGTGCAGGCCCTCGGCGCGGGCGTTGAGCCGGACCTTCTCCAGGTCGTCCACGGCGACCGGGCCCAGCGAGGTCCAGGCGACGTTGGCGAGGTGGGCGAAGATGCCGTCCAGGTTCTGGCCGTGCGGCTGGACCAGGCGGTGGGAGAGCAGGTGCAGGCGCAGGTAGACGTCGTGCGCGTCGATCGGCTTCTCGTCCAGGGAGGCGATGACCGTGCGGACCGCGACCACCTCGACGCCCCGGCGGGTGTCCGGGCCGGCCGCGGCGGTGGCGCCGCCGCCGAGGAGTTCGGCGGCCTGTTCGGCGGTGAGGCGCTCGGTGCCGGACGGGCCGGGCGCCTCGGCGAGTTCGGGCGCCGGGAACCAGGTGTCGAGAACGGTGCCGTCGGCGGCGACGGTGGCCAGGCCGGCGGCCACGGCACCGGTGGTGCGGGAAGCAGTCGTGTCGGTCATGAGGGCAACTTAACCGGCGGGGCGCGCCGAGGGCGAACCAGCCGCCGGGGGCGTCTCACCTGCCGGTCGGTCTCGTCCGCCGGCTGCCGCCGGGCCGAGTACCCGGCCGAGCGTCTCCCGCGCGTAGACCTCGTCGTACGGCGTCCCCGTCAGCAGCACCTGCAAGCAGATCCCGTCCATCAGCGCGACCACCGCCCGCGCGGTGACCGGATCGACGCGGCGGGCGAGCACCCGCGCCACCCCGTCCGCCCACTCCGCGGCCACCGGGCGCAGGGCGGGCCTGCGCAGCGCGGCCAGATACAGCTCGTACTCCAGCTCCACCCCGGTGCGATCACCCGTGCCGTCGCCGGCCAGCCACTCCCCCAGCACCCGGGCGAGTTCCCCGGCCAGGTCGGCGGCCGGGTCGGCCAGCGCCGGGTGGGCCGCCATCACCTCGGCGAACCCCTCGTTGGCCTGCCGCAACGCGGCCACCAGCAGTTCGTCGAGCGTCGCGAAGTGGTACGTGGTCGAACCGAGCGGTACGTCCGCCTCGGCGGCGACCGTGCGGTGGCTGAGCCCGGCGATGCCGCCCCGGCCCACCACCCGGATCGCCGCGTCGATGATCCGCTGCCGGCGGTCGGGGTCGTGGCGGCGGGGCATCAGTGCGCTCCGCCGAGGTTCAGCATCACCACGCCGCCGATGATCAGGGCGATCCCGGCGGCCTTGGCGGCGGTCATGCCCTCGCCCATGAAGAGGATGCCGATGGCGGCGATGGCGGCCGTGCCCAGGCCGGACCAGATGGCGTACGCGGTGCCGACCGACAGGGTCTTCAGGGTCTGGGCGAGCAGGGAGAAGGAGACCACGTATCCCACCACCGTGAGCAGGGACGGCAGCAGTCTGCTGAACCCCTCGCTGTACTTCATGGCGGTGGTGCCGGCGACCTCCGCGGCGATGGCGCCGACGAGCAGCAGGTATCCCATGCGGACGAGCGTACACAGCCATGCGTACGGGCGTACACAGTCAGGCGTACGGGTGTACACGGCCAGGCGTACGGGTGTACACATGTCCGCCCGTCATCCGGTGGCCGGCAGTGCCGCGACCGGGCCCGCCTCCTTCAGCCGGGCCCGCCGGTCGCGCAGCCGGCGCCGGGCGTGGGCCGCGCGGCGCAGGGCCGCCGTCTTGCGGTAGCGGAGCAGTTCGGCGGGGTCGGGACGGACCGCGCCGCTCGGCTGGTAGCCGGCCCGGGTCAGCCGGTCGCCGAACGCGGCCTCGCACAGCCGGATCTGGTCGGGGGTGAGCCGCTGCCGCCAGGTGCCCGCGCGGGAGGCGTCCAGCGCGCCGTGGGTGTGCCGGTGCCAGGTCTTGCGGGCGGGCACGGCGACCTCCGCGAGCCGGTGCGGCTGGGTCATCGACGGGGCGTACTCCTCGCCGAGGTAGGCGCACAGCTCCCGCAGCACCGGTTCGGGGCCGGTCAGCAGATCCTCGTAGCGCAGTTCGTGCCAGCTGTCGGGGCCCAGCCGGCGGGCGTGGCGGCGGGTGGTGTCCATGACCTGGGCCCAGGTGGCGACCGCCTCGTGGAACCCGGCGTGCCACCAGGGCATCCCGAGCAGCGAGGCGACGCAGTCCCGTCCGTCGCGCACCAGGTGCACGAACTGCGCGTCCGGGAAGAGCCGCAGGATCTCGGGGACGTGCAGGGCGTACGCGGGCCGCTTGTCGCCCCAGCGGGACTTGCCGTGCTGTTCGGCGTAGGCCCGCAGGGTCGTCGCCAGGGCCGAGCCGAGGGTCGGGGGGCCGTCGGCGATGGACGCGGCGACGGTGTCCGGGTCCAGGCCCAGTTCGTGGAAGCGGGTCTCGGCACGGCCGGTGATCCACTCGCCCAGGGCGGCCCGGTTGGCGCGCCGGCCGAGGTCTCCGAAGCGCAGCCGCCGCTCGTAGGCCGGGAGCACGAAGCGGTTCTCCGGGGGCAGCGCGATCCTCGGGTGGGCGTGCAGCATCAGCTGGAGCAGGGTGGTGCCGGAGCGGGGACAGCCGAGCAGGAAGACGGGGCGGGCGGAGGCGGTACTCATCACCCGCGCACGCTGCCACCGGCGTCTGAGCGGGCGGTGAGAAACAGCCGAGAACGCGGTGTGAACGGCTGACGGCCCCGGTGATCACCGGGGCCGTCAGCGCGAAACCACCGGTCAGACGTTGAAGCCGAGCGCGCGGAGCTGCTCCCGCCCGTCGTCCGTGATCTTGTCGGGGCCCCACGGCGGCATCCACACCCAGTTGATGCGCAACTCGCTGACCAGGCCGTCGGTGGCGGACTTGGCCTGGTCCTCGATGACGTCGGTCAGCGGACACGCCGCCGAGGTCAGGGTCATGTCGATGGTCGCGATGTTCGCGTCGTCGATGTGGACGCCGTAGATCAGGCCCAGGTTGACGACGTCGATGCCCAGTTCGGGGTCGACGACGTCCAGCAGGGCCTCGCGGACCTCCTCCTCGGAGGCCGGCTTCATCTCAACGGTCTCGGTCATGCCGTCTTCCTTTCGGCGTCGGCGCCGTCCAGTGCCTGGGCCGTCGCGTCCTTCCACGCCATCCAGCTCAGGAGGGCGCACTTCACCCGGGCGGGGTACTTCGACACTCCGGCGAACGCGACGGCGTCCTCCAGGACCTCTTCCATCGCGTCGTCGGGCTCCAGCTTGCCCTTGGACTGCATCAGCTCCAGGAAGGTCTCCTGGATCTTCTGCGCGTCGGTCAGGTCCTTGCCGACCAGCAGGTCGTTCAGCACGGAGGCCGAGGCCTGGCTGATGGAACAGCCCTGGCCCTCGTAGGAGACGTCCTGGATCGTGGTGCCGTCGTACTTCACTCGGAGGGTGATCTCGTCGCCGCACGTCGGGTTCACGTGGTGTACCTCGGCGTCGCCATCGCGCAGACCGCGCCCGTGCGGGTGCTTGTAGTGGTCCAGGATGACTTCCTGGTACATGGAGTCCAGCTTCACGCCTCAGCCCCTCATCCGAAGAAGTTCCGTACGTGCTCCAGGCCGTCGACCAGGGCGTCGATCTCGGTCGGCGAGGAGTACAGATAGAACGACGCTCGGGTGGTCGCAGGAATTCCGTAGCGCAGGCAGACCGGCCGGGCGCAGTGGTGGCCGACCCGGACCGCGATGCCCTGCTCGTCGAGGACCTGGCCCACGTCGTGCGGGTGGATGTCGCCGAGCGTGAAGGAGATCGCGGCGCCGCGGTCCTCGGCCGTGGTGGGGCCGATGATGCGCAGGTCGGGGACCTCCAGCAGACGCTTGACCGCGTACTCGGTCAGGGCCTGCTCATGGGCGTGGATCTTCTCCATGCCGATCGAGTTGAGGTAGTCGATCGCCGCGCCGAGGCCGATCGCCTGGGCGATCGGGGGCGTGCCCGCCTCGAACTTGTGCGGGGCGGGCGCGTAGGTCGAGGAGTGCATCGACACCGTCTCGATCATCTCGCCGCCGCCGAGGAACGGGGGCAGGTCCTCCAGGAGTTCCTGGCGGCCCCACAGCACGCCGATGCCGGTCGGGCCGCACATCTTGTGGCCGGTGAAGGCCACGAAGTCGGCCTGGAGGGCCTGGACGTCCAGCGGCATGTGCGGCGCGGCCTGGGAGGCGTCGATGCAGACGAGCGCGCCGACCTCCTGGGCGCGGCGGACGATCGCCTCGACCGGGTTCTGGGTGCCGAGGATGTTGGAGACCAGCACGAAGGAGACGATCTTCGTCTGCTCCGTGATGACCTCCTCGATGTTCGACAGGTCCAGGCGGCCGTCGTCGGTCAGGCCGAACCAGCGGAGCTTCGCGCCGGTGCGCTGCGCGAGCAGCTGCCACGGCACGATGTTGGAGTGGTGCTCCATCTCCGTGATGACGATCTCGGTGTCGGAGTCCACCCGGTAGGGCTCGTCGGCCCAGCCCAGCATGTTGGCGACCAGGTTGAGCGACTCGGAGGCGTTCTTGGTGAAGATCACCTCGTCGCGCGAGGGCGCGTTGATGAACTCCGCGACCTTGTCGCGGGCGCCCTCGTACAGCGCCGTGGCCTCCTCGGCGAGGACGTGCACGCCACGGTGGACGTTGGCGTTGTAGCTCTCGTAGTACTCACTGAGAGCGTCGAGCACCTGACGCGGCTTCTGCGAGGTCGCCGCGTTGTCCAGGTAGACGAGCTTCCGGCCGTCGTGGACCCGGCGGTCCAGGATGGGGAAGTCCTTGCGGATCGCCTCGCCCAAAAGATTGGACTCAGCGAGGAGGCCCGGCAGCTGTGTCACGCGGATGCGCCACCCTTCGTGTATGCCTCGTAGCCCTCTTCCTCCAGCTTGTCGGCGAGCTCGGCGCCGCCGGACTCGACGATGCGGCCGTTCGAGAACACGTGGACCTGGTCGGGCTTGATGTAGCGCAGGATGCGCGTGTAGTGCGTGATCAGCAGCGTGCCGACCTCGCCGGTCTCGCGGACCCGGTTGACGCCCTCGGACACGACGCGCAGGGCGTCGACGTCCAGGCCGGAGTCGGTCTCGTCGAGGATCGCGACCTTCGGCTTGAGCAGTTCGAGCTGGAGGATCTCGTGGCGCTTCTTCTCACCGCCGGAGAAGCCCTCGTTGACGTTGCGCTCGGCGAAGGCGGGGTCCATGTTGAGGCGCTCCATGGCCTCCTTGACCTCCTTCACCCAGGTGCGCAGCTTGGGGGCCTCGCCGCGGACGGCGGTGGCGGAGGTGCGCAGGAAGTTGGAGACCGAGACGCCGGGGACCTCGACCGGGTACTGCATGGCGAGGAACAGACCGGCGCGGGCCCGCTCGTCGACGGACATCTCGATGACGTCCTCGCCGTCGAGGGTGACGGTGCCGCCGGTGATCGTGTACTTGGGGTGACCCGCGAGGGAGTAGGCGAGGGTCGACTTGCCGGAGCCGTTGGGGCCCATGATGGCGTGCGTCTCGCCCTGCTTCACGGTCAGGTCGACACCCTTGAGGATCTCCTTCGTGGCGTTGTCGGCCTCGACGGTGACGTGCAGGTCTCGGATTTCAAGCGTTGCCATGGGTGCCTCAGGACTCCTGGGTGAGGGAGACGAGCACGTCGTCCCCTTCGATCTTTACGGGATATACGGGGACGGGGCGCGTCGCCGGAAGACTGTCGGGTTTGCCGGAGCGCAGGTCGAAGCGCGAGCCGTGCAGCCAGCACTCGATGTGGCAGTCGTCGACCTCGCCCTCGGCGAGGGAGACGTTCGCGTGCGAGCAGATGTCGCTGATCGCGAAGACGTCGCCCTCGGTGCGCACGACGGAGACCGGCGTGCCGTCGAGTTCCACCCGCTTGGGGGTGTCCTCCTCCAGCTCGCCGACTCCACAGACGCGTACGAAGGTCATGCGACCGACGCCTCCAGCTCCTGCTCGATCTTGGTGATCAGGCGCTCCTCGATGTCCGGGACACCGATCTGCTGGACCAGCTCGGCGAAGAAGCCGCGCACCACCAGGCGGCGGGCGTCCAGCTCGGGGATGCCGCGGGCCATCAGGTAGAAGAGCTGCTCGTCGTCGAAGCGGCCGGTGGCGCTGGCGTGGCCGGCGCCGACGATCTCGCCGGTCTCGATCTCCAGGTTGGGGACCGAGTCGACCCGGGCGCCGTCGGTGAGGACGAGGTTGCGGTTCATCTCGTAGGTGTCGGTGCCCTCGGCCTTGGCCTCGATGAGCACGTCGCCGATCCACACCGCGTGCGCGTCGTCGCCCTGGAGCGCGCCCTTGTAGACGACGTTGGACTTGCAGTGCGGCACGTTGTGGTCGACCAGGAGGCGGTGCTCCTGGTGCTGACCCCGGTCGGTGAAGTAGAGGCCGAACAGCTCGGCCTCGCCGCCGGGGCCGGCGTACTTCACCCGCGGGTGCAGGCGGACCACGTCGCCGCCGAAGGTGACGACGACCGACTTGAAGGAGGCGTCGCGGCCGATCAGCGTGTTGTGCTGGGCCACGTGGACGGCCTTGTCGGTCCAGTCCTGGACGGAGACGACGGTGAGCTTGGCGCCGTCACCGAGGACGTAGTCGACATTGGCGGCGAGCACCGCGTCGCCGGTGTGGTCGATGACGACCACGGCCTCGGCGAACGCGCCCAGCTCGATCACCTGGTGGGCGTAGGCGACCCCGCCCTGGCCGTGCACGGCGATCCGGATCGGCTCGGTGAGCACCGTCTCCTTGGGGACGGTGATGACCGTGGCCCGCTCGAACGCCGAGTACGCCTGGGCGGCGACCCGGTCCACCGGCACGCCGGCCCGGCCGAGCCGCGCGTCGTCGCGGCCGACGGTCTCGACGACGACGCCCTCGGGGGCCTCGATGTCGGCCTTCAGGCCCTCGCCGGTGCCGGTGGCGGTGCCGTCGTGCAGGCCGCGCAGCCGCTCCAGCGGGGTGAACCGCCACTCCTCCTCCCGGCCGTGCGGGACCGGGAAGTCGGCCACGTCGAAGGACGGGGGCGCGCTCATGCGGGTGGCGACGGTCGAGTCGGCCTCGGCGGCCACCGCGATCGCACCGGCGGTGGTGCTTCCCACCGGGATGTTCTGAGCCTCAGCCATGGCTGTCGTAGTGCTCGCTTTCCGTTACGTAAGGGGCTTCAGGGGCGCGGGAGGGGGTCAGCCGACCGCGCCTTCCATCTGGAGCTCGATCAGCCGGTTGAGTTCGAGGGCGTACTCCATCGGCAGTTCCTTGGCGATCGGCTCGACGAAGCCGCGCACGATCATCGCCATCGCCTCGAACTCGGTCAGACCGCGGCTCATCAGGTAGAAGAGCTGGTCCTCGGAGACCTTGGAGACGGTCGCCTCGTGGCCCATGGACACGTCGTCCTCGCGGACGTCCACGTAGGGGTAGGTGTCCGAGCGGGAGATCGTGTCGACCAGCAGAGCGTCGCACAGCACGTTGGACTTGGCGCCCGGGGCGCCCTCGCCGATCTCGATCAGGCCCCGGTAGGAGGTACGGCCGCCGCCGCGCGCCACCGACTTGGAGACGATGTTCGAGGACGTGTTCGGGGCCATGTGGACCATCTTGGCGCCGGCGTCCTGGTGCTGGCCCTCGCCCGCGAAGGCGATGGACAGGGTCTCGCCCTTGGCGTGCTCGCCCATCAGGTAGACGGCCGGGTACTTCATCGTGACCTTGGAGCCGATGTTGCCGTCGATCCACTCCATGGTCGCGCCCTCGTACGCCACGGCGCGCTTGGTGACCAGGTTGTAGACGTTGTTCGACCAGTTCTGGATGGTCGTGTACCGGCAGCGGGCGTTCTTCTTGACGATGATCTCGACCACCGCGGAGTGCAGCGAGTCCGACTTGTAGATCGGCGCGGTGCAGCCCTCGACGTAGTGCACGTAGGCACCCTCGTCGACGATGATCAGGGTCCGCTCGAACTGGCCCATGTTCTCGGTGTTGATCCGGAAGTAGGCCTGGAGCGGGATCTCCACGTGCACGTTCTTCGGCACGTAGATGAAGGAGCCGCCGGACCACACGGCGCTGTTCAGCGACGCGAACTTGTTGTCGCCGACCGGGATGACGGTGCCGAAGTACTCCTTGAAGAGCTCCGGGTGCTCCTTCAGCGCGGTGTCGGTGTCCAGGAAGATGACGCCCTGCTCCTCCAGGTCCTCGCGGATCTGGTGGTAGACGACCTCGGACTCGTACTGGGCCGCGACGCCCGCGACGAGGCGCTGCTTCTCCGCCTCGGGGATGCCGAGCTTGTCGTACGTGTTCTTGATGTCCTCGGGCAGGTCCTCCCAGGACTCCGCCTGCTTCTCCGTGGAGCGCACGAAGTACTTGATGTTGTCGAAGTCGATGCCGGAGAGGTCCGAGCCCCAGTTCGGCATGGGCTTCTTCTCGAACAGCTTCAGGCCCTTGAGGCGGAGCTTGGTCATCCACTCCGGCTCGGACTTCTTCGCGGAGATGTCGCGGACGACGTCCTCGTTGATACCGCGCTTGGCAGCGGCGCCGGCCGTGTCGGAGTCGGCCCAGCCGTATTCGTACTTGCCCAGGCCCTCGAGCTCGGGGTGGGCGGTCTCCGTGGGGAGCGTCATGCGGGGTTCCTCCCGGCCGTGCTGGCGGATGCGTTGTCGGTGGTCTTGGAAGTCTTCGGAATGAACGTCGTGCAGACGCCGTCGCCGTGCGCGATGGTCGCCAGCCGCTGTACGTGCGTACCGAGCAGCTCGGCGAAAAATTCCGTCTCGGCCTCGCACAGCTGCGGAAACTTCTCGGCGGCGTGCGCCACCGGGCAGTGGTGCTGGCAGAGCTGCTCACCCTGCTGGGGGTGGGGCGCGCTGCGCGCCGTGGCAGCGTACCCGTCCGCGCTCAGGGCCTTGGCCAGCGCTTCCGCCCGGCGCTCGGGGGGCGCCGCCTCGACGGCCTTGCGGTACGTACCGCCCTGGGCGGCGATCCGGGCGCGGGCGAAGGCGGCGACCGCCTGCTCCCCGCCCTCACGCTCCGCGATCCAGCGCAGCGCGTCCACGGCGAGCTTGTCGTAGGACTGGTCGAAGGCGTCCCGGCCGCAGTCGGTCAGCGCGAACGCCTTCGCGGGCCGGCCGCGGGTGCGCGCGCCGTAGACCCGGCGGTCGCGGGGCTCCACCACGTTGTCCCCGGTCAGCGCGTCGAGGTGGCGGCGGACCGCGGCGTGGGTGAGGCCGAGGCGGCCGGCCAGCTCGGCGACGGTCGACGGCCCGTGGTCCAGGATGGACCGCGCGACCCGGTTGCGGGTGGACCGCTCCCCGGTCGCGAGCTCCTCCTGCTGGGGTGCCTCGCCGACGTATTTCACAACGCCATTGTTGCGTAATTCCTTGAGCCCCGGCAAGCCGCGTCCGCACGACCCGACGGTGCTGTGCGTCACTTAGGCTTACCTAATCTGACCTGCGGAAACGATCTTTGATCGATCAAAACGGTAGCGCACCCGGCCCGGCTCGGGGACACTCGCCAGCATGCCCACACCCCCTCCCACCGGCCCACTCGTCACCCGCGGCACTCTCGCCGGCGGGCTGCGCGCGCTGGGCGTGCGGTCCGGCGAGACGCTGCTGGTCCACTCGTCCCTGCGCGCCCTCGGCTGGGTGTGCGGCGGCGCCGTGGCGGTGGTCCAGGGCCTGCTGGACGCGCTGGGTCCGGACGGCACCCTGGTCGTACCGACCCAGACCGCCGACCTCTCCGACCCGGCGCTGTGGGAGAACCCGCCGGTGCCCGAGGAGTGGTGGCCCACGATCCGCAGCGCCATGCCCCCGTACGACCCCCGCACCACCCCCACCCGCGGTGTCGGCGTGGTCCCGGAGACGGTGCGGACCTGGCCGGGCGCCCTGCGCAGCGCGCACCCGCAGACCTCGTTCGCGGCCGTCGGCCCAGGCGCCGCCGAGGTCGTCGCGGACCACGCCACCGACTGCCGGCTCGGCACCCGCAGCCCCCTGGCCACGCTGGAGCGGCTCGGCGCCCGGGTCCTGCTGCTGGGCGCCGGCTACGACTCCTGCACCGCCTTCCACCTGGCCGAGTACCGCATTCCCGCGCCGCTGGTCGAAGTGGGCCGGCCCGGTCCGTACGGCTGGGAGCGGGTGACGGAGGTGTCGATCACCTCGGACCGGTTCGACGAACTGGGGCACGACTTCGAACGGGACCGGCCGGTCGTACGCGGCACGGTGGGCGCGGCCGGGGCGCGGCTGTTCCCGGTGGCGGACGCGGTGGCCTACGCGGAGCGGTGGCTGCCGCTGCACCGGCCCCGGGAGGAGCCCGCCGCGGGGCCCGTGCGCGAGGGACCGCGCACCCCGGCGCCTGGGCCGCCGCCGCCGTACCTAGACTCGTGACCCATGCGAAGCGAGCCCGTGGTCCAGGTCCAGGCCCTGGTGAAGCGGTACGGCACGAAGACCGCGGTGGACGGCCTCGACCTGGTGGCCCGGGCGGGTGTGACCGCCGTCCTCGGTCCCAACGGAGCGGGCAAGACGACCACGGTCGAGACCTGCGAGGGGTACCGGAAGCCGGATTCCGGCACGGTACGCGTCCTGGGCCTCGACCCGCTGCGCCAGTCGGGTGAGCTGCGGCCCCGGGTCGGGGTGATGCTCCAGTCCGGCGGTGTCTACTCCGGCGCCCGGGCCGACGAGATGCTGCGCCACGTCGCGAAGCTGCACGCGCACCCGCTGGACGTGCCGGCCCTGATCGAGCGCCTCGGCCTCGGCTCCTGCGGCCGCACGTCCTACCGCCGGCTCTCCGGCGGCCAGCAGCAGCGGCTCGCGCTGGCGATGGCCGTGGTCGGCCGGCCTGAGCTGGTCTTCCTGGACGAGCCGACGGCCGGCCTGGACCCGCAGGCCCGCCGGGCCACCTGGGATCTGGTCCGGGACCTGCGCACCGACGGCGTCTCCGTGATCCTCACCACCCACCACATGGACGAGGCCGAGCAGCTCGCCGACGACGTCGCGATCATCGACGCGGGCCGGGTGATCGCCCAGGGCTCGCCCGAGGAGCTGTGCCGCGGCGGCGCCGAGAACACCCTGCGCTTCACCGGCCGCCCGGGACTGGACGTGGCGAGCCTGCTCAAGGCGCTGCCGGCGGACTCCTCGGCGGCCGAGCTGACGCCGGGCGCGTACCGGGTGGCCGGCAAGATCGATCCGCAGCTGCTGGCGACGGTGACGTCGTGGTGCGCCCAGCACGGGGTGATGCCGGACCGGATCTCGGTGGAACGGCACACCCTGGAGGACGTCTTCCTGGAGCTCACGGGCAAGGAGTTGCGGTCATGACGCCGATCAGTACGGAGCACGGCCGGGGGTCCGGCCCGCGGCGGAGCCGCGATCGGGCACAGCGTCCCCCGGGAGGACACAGCCTGGAGCTCACCGGCAAGGAGCTGCGCTCATGACCGCGGCGACCGGTACCGGAACGTACACGCCGAAGCCGGGCGCCGCCCCGCTCGGCCGCATGATCGCCGCCCAGGCCGTCCTGGAGACGAAGCTGCTGCTGCGCAACGGCGAGCAGCTGCTGCTGACGGTGATCATCCCGGCGCTGCTGCTGGTGCTGTTCAGCTCGGTGGACATCATCGACACCGGCGCGGGCGAGGCCGTCGACTTCCTCGCCCCCGGCATCCTGGCGCTGGCCGTGCTGTCGACGGCGTTCACCGGCCAGGCCATCGCCACCGGCTTCGAACGCCGGTACGGGGTGCTGAAGCGGCTGGCGTCCGCGCCGCTGCCGCGCTGGGGCCTGATGACCGCCAAGACGCTGTCCGTGCTGGTCACCGAGGTGCTCCAGGTCGTCCTGCTCACCGTGATCGCCCTCGCGCTCGGCTGGTCCCCGCACGGCAACCCGTTCGCCGTACTGCTCCTGCTGATCCTCGGCACGGCGGCCTTCTCCGGCCTCGGCCTGCTGATGGCGGGCACGCTGAAGGCGGAGGCGACGCTGGCCGCCGCCAACCTGGTCTTCCTGCTGCTGCTGGTGGGCGGCGGCGTGATCGTGCCGCTGGACAAGTTCCCGGATGCCGCCCAGGACGTCCTGGGTCTGCTGCCCATCTCCGCGCTCTCCGACGGACTGCGTGACGTGCTCCAGCACGGCGCCGGGATGCCCTGGGCCGACCTGGGTGTCCTCGCCGTCTGGGCGGTCGCCGGACTGGCGGCGGCGGGGAAGTTCTTCCGCTGGGAGTAGCCCGGCGGCGGCACCCCTCGTGAAAGCGTGCACAAGCATCCCCCTACGATGGACGGCGTGCCAAACGTGACCCGCGACGACGTCGCAGCCGCCGTGCGCAATCCGCTCGCCTTCATCGCCGCGCGCTGGACCCCGGGGCCCGGGACCGTCCAGCGGTCGGCGCTGTCCGCCCTCGTGATGTCGGTGATCATCGTCGGCACCGGTGGCGCCGTCCGGCTGACCGGCTCCGGCCTGGGCTGCCCGACCTGGCCCAAGTGCACCGCCGAGTCGCTCACCACGACCAGCGAGATGGGCTTCCACGGCGTCATCGAGTTCGGCAACCGGATGCTGACCTACGTGCTGTGCGCGGCGGTCGGCTGGGCGATCATCGCCGCCCGCTCCGAGAAGCCGTACCGGCGCGCGCTGACCCGGCTGGGCTGGGCCCAGTTCTGGGTCGTGATGGGCAACGCGATCCTCGGCGGCATCGTGGTGCTGGTCGGCCTCAACCCCTACACGGTCGCCGCGCACTTCCTGCTGTCGACGGCCCTGATCGCGGTCGCCACCCTGATGTGGCAGCGCACCCGGGAGGGCGACGCGGCCCCCCGGCCCCTGGTCGGCAAGGCCATCCAGCAGCTGGTGTGGGTGCTGGTCGCCGTCGCGGTGCTGCTGATCGCGGTCGGCACGGTGGTCACCGGCGCTGGCCCGCACGCGGGCGACTCCAGCGAGGTCCCGCGGATGCCGCTCGACTGGGAGACGGTCAGCAAGGCACACGCCGTACTGGCCTGGATCGTGGTGACGCTGACCTTCGCCCTGTGGTTCGTCCTCAAGGCGGTCGACGCGCCCAAGGGACCGCTGGCCCGCACCCGTGACCTGTTCCTGATCCTGCTCGGGCAGGGCGCCATCGGCTACGTCCAGTACTTCACCGACCTGCCGGAGATCCTGGTCGGCCTGCACATGGTCGGCTCGTGCCTGGTGTGGATCGGCGTCCTGCGGGTGCTGCTGGCACTGCGCGAACGAGCGCAGGAGCCGGCCCCGGCCGCCGCGCCGCAGGCCAAGGACTCCGGCACCGCCGGCGTGCCGGTCGCGGGGCTCCGGTGACCGGCAGGCTGACCCGGCTCAATCCCGGGGAACTGCACGAGACGCCCGGGTACCACCACATCACCGTGGTGGAGGCCGGGCGGACGGCCCATCTGGCCGGCCAGTGTCCGCTGGACAGCGCGGGCACGCTGGTCGGCGCCGCGGACCTGGTGGCCCAGGTCGACCAGGTGGTGGCCAACACCCGGATCGCGCTGGCGGCGGTGGCCGCCCGGCCCGAGGACGTCGTCCGGTCGGTGATCTACGTGCGCAGTGACGACCGGGCCGACCTGAGCGCCGCCTGGGAGCGGCTGACCACGTCGCCCATCGGCGCCGCCTTCACCTCGGCCAGCACCCTGCTGGGCGTGTCCCGGCTCGGCTTCCCGGGGCAGCTCGTCGAGGTGGACTTCACGGTGGCGCTGCCCGGCTGAGGCGCCCGGCTCAGTCCAGCCCGTACACCCGCACCGCGTTCCCCGCCGCGATCATTCCCGCCACCCGCTGCGCGTCCCCGGGGCACCACGCGCCCTCGGTCACCCAGGTGCCGAGCACCCGGCCGAGCGCCTCGCGGAACAGCCGGGCGCCCACGACGTGCAGTTCGGGCAGGCCCCGGCCGCCGCTGGAGAAGAGGATCTTGCCGAAGGGGGCCAGCTCCAGGATCTCGGCGAGCACGGTGGCGGCCCGGGCGCCGGTGCGCACCAGGGCGGCGCCCGCGTCGGCGTACACATGGGAGAAGACACCGGCCAGGTGGGCGGCGTGCCGGTGGTACGGGTAGCCGTGCAGCAGTACGAGGTCGGTGCCGAGGCCGGCGGTGGCCCGGACGAAGTCGGTGAGCAGCACCGGGTCGGTGCGGTCGGGGTGCGGGCCGGGCTCGCCGAGGCCCGCGTGCAACTGGAGCGGCAGTCCGGAGGCGACCGCGATCCACAGCAGGTGGCGCAGCAGCACCGGGTCGCGCAGCTCGCCGCCGACCGGCCGGGCGGCCAGCCAGCGTCCGGCGGCACCGCGCACCGCGCCCGGTTCCGGCGGCTCGGGCGCCAGCGCCAGACCGTGCCGGGTGCCCGCCACCGAGGTGAAGGCGACGGCGTGGGCGGCGGCGCCGTGCACCGACTCGGCGAGGTTGGCGAGGAAGGACGCCACCGTGCCGGAGGTGTCGGCCACCTGTTCGGCCAGCGGTTCGAGCCGGACGATCTCATGGGCCTCGGCCGCCGCGGCCGAGGCCAGCTCGGCCGGGCTGGTGAGGTCGCCGGGCAGTCCGGTGTCGACCAGGTACGTGGTGATGCCGGTGCCGCGCAGCAGCCTGCGGTCAGCCGCCAGGACGCCCAGTTCGCGGCGCCGGGCCAGGTAGCGGGCCGGCGGGCAGTGCGGTTCCAGGCCGAGCAGGGGCGGACACCAGCGGCGTACCGCGAACCCGGTCTGGGTGTCGAACAGGGTGGTGCCCGGCGCGGGCGGTCCCTCGGTGCGGCCGAGCTGGGCCTCGAAGGTGCCGAGGCCCAGCTCCGTTCTGAGGACGCCGTGGCAGTACTGGTCGACCAGGGACGGCGTTTCGATCATCCGGGCTCCCCGTGTAGGCACCGTGCCGCTCACGAGTCCTAACGGGTGAACCGGGCTCAGGTGTTGCTGCGGGGACCGCCGAGCTGGATCCCGGCCATCCTCGACCATTCGTACGGTCCGGTCCGCACCTTGCCCGCGAACTCGCCGTCGAACGACTCGTGGACCGTGATCCCGGCCTTCTCGACCGCCCGCGAGGCGATCTCGTAGGACGGCGCGACCACGTCGCCCCACTCGCCGTCCGCCCCGACGAGCACGATCCGCGCCCCGCGCTGTCCGAGATAGGCCACCTGGCCCTCGGCTCCGCCGTGCGCCTTGGAGAAGTTCCCTATCCGCCCGGCCAGCCGGGTCACGGTCCGCTCGGCCTTCGCGTCAACAACCTGCTGCGTGTCTGCCATGACCCCGATGCTACCGAGCAGTAGAGGAACGTGTCCCGCAAGGGGATGTCCCGCGAAGGGCGCGGGATGGCATCGATGTGCGGCTTCGCCGCGTGGGGCGCGAGCGGCCACGCCGGCGCCGCGCCGAACGGCTCACCGCAGGAACGGATCAACCGCCACGGCGAGGAACAGCACCGAGACATAGGTGATCGACCAGTGGAACAGCCGCATCTCCTTGAGCTTGCCCCCGGTCGCCTCCGCCTTCGCCCGGTTCTGCAGCCCGTGCGCCTCCCACAGCCACATCCCGCCCGCCAGCAGCGCGACGGCCGTGTAGAACCACCCGGTGTAGCCCAGCGGGGTCAGCAGCAGGGAGACGACCACCATCACCCAGCTGTAGATGACGATCTGCTTGGCGACGACCTTGTTGGAGGCGATGACCGGCAGCATCGGCACGCCGACGCGCGCGTAGTCGTCCTTCACCTTCATGGACAGCGGCCAGTAGTGCGGCGGCGTCCAGAAGAACATGACGAGGAAGAGGATGACCGGCGCCCAGGAGATCGAATCGGTCACCGCGGACCACCCGATCAGCACCGGCAGACAGCCGGCGATACCGCCCCAGACGATGTTCTGCGAGGTGCGGCGCTTGAGGATCATCGTGTAGACGACCACGTAGAAGAGGAGCGCGCCGAGGGAGAGCCAGGCCGAGAACCAGTTGACGGTCAGGCCGAAGAGCAGCGTCGAGACCACCGCGAGGCTGATGCCGAAGGCGAGGCATTCGCGCGGCGAGACCATTCCGGTGACCAGCGGACGCTGGGCGGTACGGTCCATCAGCGCGTCGATGTCGCGGTCGATGTACATGTTCAGCGCGTTGGCGCCGCCCGCGGACAGATAGCCGCCGACACAGGTCAGCAGCACCAGCTTCAGATCGGGCACGCCCTGTTCGGCGAGGAACATCACCGGAACGGTGGTGATCAGCAGAAGCTCGATGATCCGCGGCTTGGTCAGCGCCACGAACGCCTTGACACGGGCCCCGAACGGCCGGTGACTCGGGCTCTGGCTCGTCCCGATTACCCCCGCAGGACGGGATTCAACGGCCGTCACGCACACCCCTGACAGAGACATCCCAGCGAGCTTCCCGTGCATCCCCGTGTGAAGTGCGGGTAAAGGCTCGCGCGTACCACGCCACTTTAGACCGCACCCGTACCCGGGCCTTCGCGGGGGTGGGGTCGTGTTGGCGGACGTGCTCGGACGTGTGTGACCGGAGCCGATTGAGCGGTCAGATGAGCGCCTGCGTATTCATGTGCCGAATGGCGTTTCACCCGGTCGACAGGCGGATCAGACAGACTCCCGGCAGTCTGGAATAGCGGGGAAAAGCGCACGTACTTACGGGGGTAGGCTCGACAGCGGCCGGCCGATGCCGAAAGAACGCCGGCAGCCGGTGGGCGCGCGACGCGCTTACCGGCATCCGACATGTGGAGAGGAGCCCTGACCCAGGGTGAGCACCAAGCCGACCACCGCAGACCTCGAGTGGACCGAGCTGGACCAGCGGGCCGTAGACACGGCCCGCGTCCTGGCCGCCGACGCCGTACAGAAGGTCGGTAACGGCCATCCGGGTACGGCGATGAGCCTGGCCCCGGCCGCCTACACCCTCTTCCAGAAGGTGATGCGGCACGACCCGGCCGACGCGAACTGGGTCGGGCGCGACCGCTTCGTGCTGTCCGCCGGCCACTCGTCCCTGACCCTCTACACCCAGCTGTACCTGGCCGGCTTCGGCCTGGAGCTGGACGACCTGAAGTCGTTCCGGACGTGGGGGTCGAAGACCCCGGGGCACCCGGAGTACGGCCACACCACCGGCGTGGAGACCACCACCGGGCCGCTCGGCCAGGGCGTGGCCAACGCGGTGGGCATGGCGATGGCCGCCCGCTACGAGCGCGGCCTGTTCGACCCGGAGGCACCGGCCGGCGAGTCGCCGTTCGACCACTTCATCTACTGCGTCGCCGGTGACGGCTGCCTCCAGGAGGGCATCTCCGCCGAGGCGTCCTCGATGGCCGGCCACCAGAAGCTCGGCAACCTGGTCCTGCTGTGGGACGACAACCACATCTCGATCGAGGGCGACACCGAGACGGCCGTCTCCGAGGACACCTGCAAGCGCTACGAGGCGTACGGCTGGCACGTCCAGCGGGTCGCCCCGAAGCCGGACGGCGACCTGGACCCGAACGGGATCTACGACGCGATCGAGGCGGCGAAGCAGGTCACCGACCGGCCGTCCTTCATCGCCATGCGGTCGATCATCGCCTGGCCCGCGCCGAACGCGCAGAACACCGAGGCCGCGCACGGCTCGGCGCTCGGCGACGACGAGGTCGCCGCCACCAAGCGGGTCCTCGGCTTCGACCCGGAGCAGTCCTTCGAGGTCTCCGACGAGGTCATCGGCCACACCCGCAAGGCCCTGGAGAAGGGGCAGGCCGCCCGCGCCGTCTGGGAGAAGTCCTACCAGCAGTGGCGGGACAACAACCCCGAGCGCGCCGCCGAGTACGACCGGGTGGCCAAGGGTGAGCTGCCCAAGGGCTGGGAGGAGAAGATCCCGGTCTTCGAGACCGGCAAGGGGGTCGCCACCCGCGCCGCCTCCGGCAAGGTGCTCCAGGCGCTCGGCGCGGTCGTCCCCGAGCTGTGGGGCGGCTCCGCCGACCTGGCCGGCTCGAACAACACCACGATCGACAAGACGTCGTCGTTCCTGCCCGCGGGCAACCCGCTGCCGGAGGCCGACCCGTACGGCCGCACGATCCACTTCGGCATCCGCGAGCACTCCATGGGCGCGGAGATGAACGGCATCGCGCTGCACGGCAACACGCGTATCTACGGCGGCACCTTCCTGGTGTTCTCCGACTACATGCGCAACGCGGTCCGGCTGTCCGCCCTCATGCACCTGCCGGTGACGTACGTGTGGACGCACGACTCCATCGGTCTGGGCGAGGACGGCCCGACCCACCAGCCGGTCGAGCACCTGGCCTCGCTGCGCGCCATTCCGGGCCTGAACGTCGTCCGCCCGGCCGACGCCAACGAGACCGCCATCGCCTGGCGCGAGATCTTCCGCCGCTGGACCAAGGAGTTCGGCAAGGGCCAGCCGCACGGTCTGGCGCTGACCCGCCAGGGCGTGCCGACGTACGAGGCGAACGAGGACGCGGCCAAGGGCGGCTACGTGCTGTTCGAGGCGTCCTCGGGGACGCCGGAGGCCATCCTCGTCGCCACCGGCTCCGAGGTGCACGTGGCCGTCGAGGCGCGTGAGCGGCTCGAAGCCGACGGCGTGCCGACCCGGGTGGTCTCCATGCCGTCCGTGGAGTGGTTCGAGCAGCAGGACCAGGGGTACCGGGACAGCGTCCTGCCCCCGGCCGTCAAGGCCCGGGTCGCGGTCGAGGCCGGGATCGGCCTGACCTGGCACAAGTACGTCGGGGACGCCGGCCGCATCGTTTCCCTGGAGCACTTCGGTGCTTCCGCCGACGGCAAGGTGCTCTTCCAGGAGTTCGGCTTCACTGCGGAGAACGTCGTCGAAAAGGCGAAGGAATCGATCGCCGCGGCCCAGCGCTGACGCTCGTACAACGACACGTAGGAGATGCAATTTCCATGACAGACGCACTTAAGCGCCTCTCCGATGAAGGCGTCGCGATCTGGCTGGACGACCTGTCGCGCAAGCGGATCACGTCCGGCAACCTCGCCGAGCTGATCGACCAGCAGCACGTCGTGGGCGTCACCACCAACCCGTCGATCTTCCAGAAGGCGATCTCGCAGGGCGACGGCTACGACCAGCAGCTGTCCGACCTCGCCGCCCGCCGGGTGACCGTCGAAGAGGCCATCCGCATGATCACGACGGCGGACGTCCGGGACGCCGCCGACATCCTGCGCTCCACCTACGAGGCGACCGGCGGCAAGGACGGCCGGGTCTCCATCGAGGTCGACCCGCGGCTCGCCCACCACACCAAGGCGACGGTCGCCGAGGCCAAGCAGCTCGCCTGGCTGGTGGACCGCCCCAACACGCTGATCAAGATCCCGGCGACCGAGGCCGGCATCCCGGCCATCGCCGAGGTCATCGGCCTGGGCATCAGCGTCAACGTGACGCTGATCTTCTCCCTGGAGCGCTACCGCAAGGTCATGGACGCGTTCCTGACCGGCCTGGAGAAGGCCAAGGAGCGCGGGCTGGACCTGTCCGACATCCACTCGGTGGCGTCCTTCTTCGTCTCCCGGGTGGACACCGAGATCGACAAGCGGATCGACGCGCTCGGCACCGACGAGGCGGCGGCGCTGCGCGGCAAGGCCGCCGTCGCCAACGCCCGGCTCGCCTACCAGGCGTACGAGGAGATCTTCTCCGGCGAGCGCTGGGCGGCCCTGGAGCAGGCCGGCGCCAACAAGCAGCGTCCGCTGTGGGCGTCGACCGGCGTGAAGGACAAGGCGTACAGCGACACCATGTACGTCACCGACCTGGTCGCGCCCAACACGGTGAACACCATGCCGGAGGCGACCCTGTTCGCCACCGAGGACCACGGCGAGATCAAGGGCGACGCCGTCTCCGGCACCTACCAGCAGGCCCGCGCCGACCTCGACGCCATCGAGGCGCTCGGCATCTCGTACGACGAGGTCGTCCAGCTCCTGGAGGACGAGGGCGTACAGAAGTTCGAGGAGTCCTGGAACGACCTGCTCAAGTCGACCGAGGCCGAGCTCCAGCGCCTCGCCCCGTCGGAGGGCTGAGATCCTTGTCGAGCAGCAACCCGCTGCGTGACCCCGCAGACCGACGGCTCCCGCGCATCGCGGGGCCGTCGGGTCTGGTCATCTTCGGCGTCACCGGCGATCTGTCCCGCAAGAAGCTCATGCCCGCCGTCTACGACCTCGCCAACCGGGGTCTGCTGCCGCCGGGCTTCTCGCTGGTCGGCTTCGCCCGCCGCGACTGGGAGCACGAGGACTTCGCCCAGGTCGTGCACGACGCCGTCAAGGAACACTCCCGGACGCCGTTTCGCGAGGAGGTCTGGCAGCAGCTCATCCAGGGGATGCGCTTCGTCCAGGGCACCTTCGACGACGACGACGCGTTCGAACGGCTGCGCGGCACCATCGAGGAGCTGGACCGGGCCCAGGGCACCGGCGGCAACTTCGCCTTCTACCTGTCCGTGCCGCCCAAGTCGTTCCCGGTGGTCATCCAGCAGCTGAAGAAGCACGGGCTGGCCGACCAGAGCGGCGGCTCGTGGCGGCGCGCGGTCATCGAGAAGCCGTTCGGGCACGACCTGAAGTCGGCCGAGGAGCTCAACTCCATCGTCCACGAGGTCTTCGCCCCGGACCAGGTCTTCCGCATCGACCACTATCTGGGCAAGGAGACCGTCCAGAACATCCTGGCGCTGCGCTTCGCCAACACCATGTTCGAGCCGATCTGGAACCGGTCCTACGTCGACCACGTGCAGATCACCATGGCCGAGGACATCGGCATCGGCGGCCGGGCCGGCTACTACGACGGCATCGGCGCCGCCCGTGACGTCATCCAGAACCACCTGCTCCAGCTGCTCGCGCTGACCGCGATGGAGGAGCCCGCCTCCTTCGACGCCGACGCGCTGGCCGCGGAGAAGACCAAGGTGCTGGGCGCGGTCCGGCTGCCCAAGGACCTGGGCCGGGACACCGTCTTCGCCCAGTACGCGGCGGGCTGGCAGGGCGGCGCGGCGGCGGTCGGCTACCTCGAAGAGGACGGCATCGACCCCAAGTCGAAGACCGACACCTACGCCGCGATCAAGGTGGGCATCGACAACCGCCGCTGGGCGGGCGTCCCGTTCTACCTGCGCACCGGCAAGCGGCTCGGCCGCCGGGTCACCGAGATCGCGGTGGTCTTCCAGCGCGCCCCGCACTCCCCCTTCGACTCCACCGCCACCGAGGAACTCGGGTCGAACGCGATCGTCGTCCGGGTCCAGCCCGACGAGGGCGTCACCGTCCGGTTCGGCTCCAAGGTGCCGGGCACGTCGATGGAGATCCGGGACGTGTCGATGGACTTCGCCTACGGCGAGTCCTTCACCGAGTCCAGCCCCGAGGCGTACGAGCGGCTGATCCTGGACGTCCTGCTCGGCGACGCCAACCTCTTCCCGCGCACGGAGGAGGTCGAGCTGTCCTGGAAGATCCTCGACCCGATCGAGGAGTACTGGGACGCCCACGGCACCCCGGCGCAGTACCCGTCGGGCACCTGGGGTCCGGTCGAGGCGGACGAGATGCTGGAGCGAGACGGACGGAGCTGGCGCCGGCCATGAAGATCGACCTCACGGACACCACGGCCAGCAAGATCAACAAGGCGCTGGTCAAGGGCCGCCGGGCCATCGGCACACCGGCCGTCGGCATGGTGCTCACCCTCGTCATCGTCACCGACGAGGAGAACGCCTACGACGCCCTGAAGGCCGCGGGCGACGCCGCGCACGAGCACCCCTCGCGCACGCTCCTGGTCATCAAGCGCGTCTCGCGCTCCCCCCGGGACCGCACCCGGTCCCGGCTGGACGCCGAGGTCCGCCTCGGCGCCGACGCGGGCACCGGCGAGACGGTCGTCCTGCGGCTGTACGGCGATGTCGTCGACCACGCCCAGTCGGTGGTGCTGCCGCTGCTGCTGCCGGACGCTCCGGTCGTGGCGTGGTGGCCGGTGAACGCCCCGCTGGACCCGGCCAAGGACCCGCTCGGCGCGCTGGCCCAGCGCCGGGTCACCGACACCTACGCCTCCGAAGAGCCGGTACGGGAGCTCGCGGCCCGGGCCGGCGCCTACGCCCCCGGCGACACCGACCTGTCCTGGACCCGGATCACGCCGTGGCGCTCGATGCTGGCGGCGGCCCTGGACCAGGTCGACTGCGAGGTGCGGGGCGTCGAAGTGGAGGGCGAGGAGTTCAACCCGAGCTGCGAGCTGCTCGCCATGTGGCTCGCCGACCGCCTCGACGTACCGGTGAAGCGCACCCACTCCCCCGGACCCGGTCTCACCGCGGTCCGGATGGACACCGACTGCGGGCCGATCGCCCTGGACCGGGCGGACGGCACGCTGGCCCACCTGTCCATCGAGGGCCAGCCCAACCGGGCGGTGGCGCTCAAGCGCCGGGACACCGCCGAACTGATCGCGGAGGAACTGCGCCGGCTCGACCCGGACGACACCTACGCGTCGGCGCTGCGGTACGGGGTGGAGCGGCTGCGCGAGGCGCCCGCCGGCGCGGCTGCCAAAGGAGGGGAGGCCCGCGCGGTCCCCACTCCCGTCGCGGACGCCGCCAAGGCACCTGCGAAAGCCGCGACGCAGGAGAAGACGCCGGTGAAGAAGGGAGCGGCGAAGTGAGCACGCACACTCCCCAACTGGTCGTGCACCGCGACAAGGAGCTGATGGCCCAGGCCGCCGCGGCCCGGCTGATCACCCGGATCGTGGACGCCCAGGCATCCCGGGGCTACGCCTCGGTGGTGCTGACCGGTGGCCGCAACGGCAACGGGCTGCTGGCCGCGCTGGCCGGTTCGCCCGCCCGGGACGCCATCGACTGGGGCCGCCTCGACCTGTGGTGGGGCGATGAGCGGTTCCTGCCGGAGGGCGATCCGGAGCGCAATGTCACGCAGGCCCGCGAGGCCCTGCTGGACTCGGTGCCGCTGGACCCGAAGCGGGTGCACGCGATGCCGGCCTCCGACGGCGAGTACGGCCCCGACGTGGACGCCGCCTCGGCGGCCTACGCGGAGGAACTGGCCCAGGCCGCCGGCCCGGAGAACCACGCCCCCGTGCCCACCTTCGACGTCCTGCTCCTCGGCGTCGGCCCGGACACGCACATCGCCTCGCTCTTCCCGGAGCTGCCGGCGGTGCGCGAGACCGAGCGCACGGTGGTCGGCGTGCACGGCGCGCCCAAGCCGCCGCCGACCCGGGTGACGCTCACCCTCCCGGCGATCCGGGCCGCCCGCGAGGTGTGGCTGCTGGCGGCCGGCGAGGACAAGGCGCAGGCCGCGGCGATCGCCCTGTCCGGCGCGGGCGAGATCCAGGCCCCGGCGGCGGGCGCGAAGGGCCGGGCCCGCACCCTGTGGCTGCTGGACTCGGCGGCCGCTTCCCAGCTGCCGCGCTCGCTGTATCCGCCGGCCTCGGCGTAACCGGCCCGCCGGGCCGGTGCGCCACGGACCCCCGTCGCCCCCGGGCGTGCGGGGGTCCGTCGTTTCCCGCGTCGTTTCCCGCGTCCGCTCACTGCCTGCCGCGCAGCTCCCGGTAGGCGTCGACCAGCGCCTTGGTGGAGGCGTCCAGACCGGGTACGTCGGCGCCCTCGGTCAGCGCCGGCTCCACCCGCTTGGCGAGGACCTTGCCGAGTTCGACACCCCATTGGTCGAAGGAGTCGATGTTCCACACCGCGCCCTGCACGAACACCTTGTGCTCGTAGAGGGCGACGAGCTGGCCGAGGACCGATGGCGTCAGCTCGCGGGCGAGGATGGTGGTGGTGGGGTGGTTGCCCTGGAACGTCTTGTGCGGGACCAGTTCCTCGGGCACCCCCTCCGCCCGTACCTCGTCCGGGGTCTTGCCGAAGGCGAGGGCCTGGGTCTGGGCGAAGAAGTTGGCCATCAGCAGGTCGTGCTGGGCCTTGAGCCGGTCGTCGAGCTCGGCGACCGGGCGGGCGAAGCCGATGAAGTCCGCCGGGATCAGCTTGGTGCCCTGGTGGATCAGCTGGTAGTAGGCGTGCTGCCCGTTGGTGCCGGGCGTGCCCCACACCACCGGACCCGTCTGCCAGTCGACCTCGCGCCCGTCCCGCGCGACGGACTTGCCGTTGGACTCCATGTCCAGCTGCTGGAGGTAGGCGGTGAACCTGGACAGGTAGTGGCTGTAGGGCAGCACCGCGTGCGACTGGGCGTCGTGGAAGTTGCCGTACCAGATGCCCAGCAGGCCCAGCAGCAGCGGCACGTTGGACTCGGCGGGTGCGGTGCGGAAGTGCTCGTCGACGATGCGGAAGCCGTCGAGCAGCTCCCGGAACCGGTCCGGGCCGATGGCGATCATCAGGGACAGGCCGATCGCCGAGTCGAAGGAGTAGCGGCCGCCGACCCAGTCCCAGAACTCGAACATGTTGGCCGTGTCGATGCCGAAGTCCGCGACCTTCCCGGCGTTGGTCGACAGGGCGACGAAGTGCTTCGCGACCGCGGCGTCGTCCTTGAGCGCGGCAAGCAGCCAGGACCGGGCCGAGGTGGCGTTGGTGATCGTCTCGATCGTGGTGAACGTCTTGGACGCGATGACGAACAGCGTTTCCGCCGGGTCCAGGTCGCGGGTCGCCTCGTGCAGGTCGGCGCCGTCCACGTTCGAGACGAAGCGGACCGTCAGGTCCCGGTCGGTGAAGGCGCGCAGCACCTCGTAGGCCATCGCGGGGCCGAGGTCGGAGCCGCCGATGCCGATGTTGACGACATTGCGGATGCGCCGGCCGGTGTGGCCGGTCCACGCGCCGGACCGCACCCGGTCCGCGAAGCCGGCCATCTTGTCCAGCACGGCGTGCACCTGGGGCACGACGTCCTCGCCGTCGACCTCGACCGCCGCGTCGGCGGGGGCGCGCAGCGCGGTGTGCAGCACCGCCCGGTCCTCGGTGACGTTGATCTTCTCGCCGCGGAACATCGCGTCCCGCAGTCCGAAGACGTCGGTGGCGGCGGCCAGCTCGCGCAGCAGCCGCAGCGTCTCGTCGGTGATCAGGTGCTTGGAGTAGTCGACGTACAGGTCGCCCACCCGCAGGGTGTACCCGGTGCCGCGGTCCGGGTCCACGTCGAACAGCTCGCGCAGGTGTGTCCCGCCCAGCTCCTCGCGGTGCTTGGCCAGCGCGGTCCATTCGGGTGTCTGGTTGAGCCTGGTACGGCCGTCTGCGTTCATTTCGGAGTTCCGCCTTCTTTTTTCTGCCTGTCCCTGCCGCGCGACCCTGCCGCGTGCCTTGCCCCGCTGCCGGTCCAACCTAATTGATCTGGGGTTGACCTGACTCGTCGTCGGCATGGCACCCGGGTATCAGCGCGGCGACGGACAGGGCGAAGCAGGCGGCGGCGAACAGCGCCGGGGTGTGCGCGCCCCAGGCGGCGGTGACGGCCCCGCCCAGCAGGGCGCCCAGCGGCGCGCCGGCCACCCCGAGGGTGCGGAAGGCGGAGCCGACCCGGCCCAGCATGCCGGCCGGGCTGCGTCGCTGCATCAGGGTGTGCGAACTGACGTTCCACACCATGCCCATGAAGCCGAACACCGCGAGCGCCACCGCCAGTACCGGCAGGCTGCGCACCGAACCCATCACGACCAGCGCCCCGAGCTGCACGGTGCCGGCGACGAGCACCCCGCGCGCGTACCCGGTACGGGCGGTGAGGCGGCGGTGGGCCGCTCCCCCGGCCAGTGAGCCGACGGTGTACGCGGTGATCACCGCCGCGTACCCGGCCGGGCCCGCGTCGAGCCGGTCGGTGACCAGGAGGACGAGGGTGGCGATCAGGGCGCCCATGCCGACGTTGCACAGGGCGGTGGCGGCGCACAGTCCGCGCAGCAGCCGGTCCCGGGCCAGGGCGCGCAGCCCCTCGGCGATCTCCCGGCGCAGGGTGCCGCCCGACGCCGCGGGAGCCCGCTCGGGGGCGGCCGGCCGCAGCGAGGCCACCAGCGCGGCGGCGGCCAGGAAGGTGGCGGCGTCGACCGCGAAGGGCGCGGCGATCCCCGCGGTGAGCAGCAGGGCGGCGACCGGCCCGCCCAGCAGTCCGCCGGCGGCCCGCTGCCCGGTCAGCAGCCGGGCGTTGGCGCTGCCCAGGGCGTCGGGGCGGACCAGGGTGGGCAGCAGGGCCGTGGCCGCGTTGTCGAAGAGGGTCTGGAGCGTGGTAAGGAGGAAGGCCAGGGCGATGAGCAGGGCGATGGAGCCGTGGCCGAGACCCACGGCCGCCGCGAACCCCGCGACCGCCAGTCCGCGTACCGCGTCGACCGCCCACATGGCGCGCCGCTGGTCCACCCGGTCGGCGACCGCGCCGCCGAGCAGTCCGAAGACCAGCCAGGGCAGATAGCCGCAGGCGGTGACCGAGGCGATGAGCAGCGGGTCGCCGGTGAGCGACACGGCCAGCAGGGGCAGCGCGGCGGTACGCAGCGCGTCGCCGAAGGAGGAGAGCACCGCGGCGCTCCACAGCCGCCCGAACCCGCCGCGCCACGCGGGCGCGCACTCGCCCACCGCCTCGACCGTCGCCATGCCCGTCCCCCCACGGTTCGTCATCGATTTCGTCGATGCACAAACCGTAGACGGCACCACTGACAATGGGGTGACGCACGGGTCCGCGGAACGCACCGGCCGGGCACCTCGTGGGTGCCCGGCCGGTGTCAACTCCTAGATCTCGCCGCGCAGTTTGGCGAGCGCCTCGGCGAGGATCGCCTCGCCGTCGGCGTCGCTGCGGCGTTCGCGCACGTACGCCAGGTGGGTCTTGTAGGGCTCGGTGCGCGGTGGGTCGGGCGGGTTGTCCCGGTCCTGTCCGGCGGGGAAGCCACAGCGGGGGCAGTCCCACGTGTCGGGCACCTGCGCGTCGCTGGCGAAGCTCGGCTGTGTCTCGTGCCCGTTGGAGCACCAGAAGGAGATGCGCAGACGCGGCGCGGACTCGCCACGCTCGGCCTCGCCCATCGGCCCCGCTCCGACCCGGCTTCCCCGGATCGCGTTGCCACTTGCCACGGTCGTAACTCCCTGCGTGATGGTGCCGCAAAGCGAGTCGGCGTTTCGCTTCGCTGCGAGCGCCTCAGTCTACGTAAGGCCCAACGCGCGTCCAGTGATTGGAGTTACCGGCCCCACAACAAGACGCAAGCCCCATGATAGGGCGCGCTCAGGAACGCGTACCGAAGCATGGGGCTTTACGTCGAAAACTGTGAACTGTGAACCGCGCGGTGCGGACCGGGGTCGTGCGGGTCAGCTGTTCGTCTTCATCAGCAGAGCCAGCACGATGATGCACGCGAACCAGAGCAGACCGACCACCACGGTGATCCGGTCGAGGTTGCGCTCGGCGACCGAGGAGCCGCCGACGGACGACTGCATGCCGCCACCGAACATGTCGGAGAGGCCGCCGCCCTTCCCCTTGTGCATCAGCACCAGCAGCATCAGCAGCAGGCTGAAGACGATCAGGGCGATCGAGAACCCCATAACCACGGCTGGACCAACTTCCTCGGATTCTGATGGACGACGGGGTCCAGCGAATACCGCTGGACCCCGCCAGAGTACGACGTAACGCCGTTACCGCATACTCGCCGGTGGATCTACTGGTCGCGGAAGCGGACGATCTTGACGAACTCGTCGGCGTCCAGTGAGGCCCCGCCGACCAGGGCGCCGTCGATGTCGGCCTGCGCCATGATCTCGGCGACGTTGCCCGACTTGACCGAGCCGCCGTACTGGATGCGGACCTGCTCGGCCAGCTCCGCGGAGTACAGCTCGGTGAGCTTGCCGCGGATCGCCGCGCAGACCTCCTGGGCGTCCTCGGCGCCGCAGACCTTGCCGGTGCCGATGGCCCACACCGGCTCGTAGGCGATCACGACGGTCTCGGCCTGCTCGGCGGGCAGGTCCTTCAGACCGCCCTCGACCTGGGCGAGGGTGTGGGCGACGTGGTTGCCCGCCTCGCGGACGTCCAGCTCCTCGCCGACGCACAGGATCGGGGTCAGACCGTGCTTGTAGGCGGCCTTGACCTTGGCGTTCACCTGCTCGTCGGTCTCGGCGTGGTACTGCCGCCGCTCGCTGTGGCCGATCGCCACGTACGTGCACTTCAGCTTGGCCAGCATCGGACCGGAGATCTCGCCGGTGTAGGCACCGCCGTCGTGCGCGGAGATGTCCTGGGCGCCGTACTTGATCTTCAGCTTGTCCCCGTCGACCAGGGTCTGCACCGAGCGCAGGTCGGTGAAGGGCGGCAGGACGGCGACCTCGACGGCCTCGTAGTCCTTGTCCGCGAGGGCGAAGGCGAGCTTCTGGACGTGGGCGATGGCCTCCAGGTGGTTGAGGTTCATCTTCCAGTTGCCCGCCATCAGCGGCGTGCGAGTGGTCATGCGGGGTCAGTCCTCCAGTGCGGCGAGACCGGGGAGCGTCTTGCCCTCGAGGTATTCGAGGGAGGCGCCGCCGCCGGTCGAGATGTGGCCGAATGCCGTTTCGTCGAAGCCCAGGGTGCGGACGGCCGCGGCGGAGTCGCCACCGCCGACCACGGAGAAGCCCGGGGACTCGACGAGGGCCTGGGCGACCGCCTTGGTGCCCTCGGCGTAGTCGGGGTGCTCGAAGACGCCCATGGGGCCGTTCCAGAAGACGGTGGCGGCGTCGGCGAGCTTCGAGGCGTACAGCTTGCGGGTCTCGGGGCCGATGTCCAGGCCCTCCTGGTCGGCGGGGATCGCGTCCGCCGCGACGGTGGAGGGGTGGGCCGGGGCCTTGGTCTTGAGGTCCGGGAACTCGGTCGCCACCAGCACGTCGACGGGGAGCACCAGCTCCACGCCGCTCTGCTCCGCGCGCTCGATGTACTCCTTGACGACCGGGATCTGGTCCTCCTGAAGGAGGGAGATGCCCACCTCGTATCCCTTGGCCTTGAGGAAGGTGTACGCCATGCCGCCGCCGATGAGCAGCCGGTCGGCCTTGCCGAGCAGCTGGTCGATGACGGCGAGCTTGTCGGAGACCTTGGCGCCGCCGAGCGCGACGACGTAGGGGCGCTGGACGTCGTCGGTGAGCTTCCTGAGGACGCCGACCTCGGTGGCGATGAGGTAGCCGGCGTAGTGCGGGAGCCGCTTCGGCAGGTCGAAGACGGAGGCGTGCTTGCGGTGCACGGCGCCGAAGCCGTCGCCCACGTAGACGTCCGCGAGGCCGGCCAGCTGGTCGGCGAAGGCGGCGCGCTCGGCGTCGTCCTTGCTGGTCTCGCCGGCGTTGAAGCGCAGGTTCTCGATGACGGCCACCTGGCCGTCGGCGAGGTCGGTGACGACGGACTCGGCGGCGGTGCCGACCGTGTCCTCGGCGAAGGCGACGTCCGTGCCGAGCAGCTCGCCGAGGCGGGCGGCGGCGGGGGCGAGGGAGAAGACCGGGTCCGGGGCGCCCTTGGGGCGTCCCAGGTGCGAGGCGACGATCACCCGCGCGCCCGCCTCGGCCAGGGCCTTGACGGTGGGCAGCACGGCGCGGATGCGGCCGTCGTCGGTGATGGTGGTGCCGTCCAGCGGGACGTTCAGGTCGGCGCGGACGAAGACGCGCTTGCCCGCGACGCCTTCGGAGAGCAGTTCGTCGATCGTCTTCATGCAGCAACTCCTGGGCTGGTGATCGCTCGTGATCCTACGAGGGCGGGTCGTACCGGACGCGCGTCAGGGCCCGGACGGCGCGCACACCGTCCGAGCCCTGCCGGCGCATCGAGAATGCCTGCTCAGTCGATCAGAGCTGGTTGCCGACGAAGACCGTGAGGTCGACGAGGCGGTTCGAGTAGCCCCACTCGTTGTCGTACCAGCCGAGGATCTTCACCGTGCTGCCCTCCTGGACCATGGTCAGGGAGGCGTCGAAGGTGCAGGACGACGGGTCGCTGACGATGTCCGAGGAGACGATCTCGTCCTCGGTGTAGGTCAGGTAGCCCTTGAGGTCGCCGTCGTCGGCGGCCTTCTTGAACGCGGCGTTGACCTCGTCCTTGGTGACCTCGCGCTGCAGGGTGACGACCAGGTCGGTGGCCGAGCCGGTCGGGACCGGGACGCGCATCGCGATGCCGTCCAGCTTGCCCTTGAGCTGCGGGAGCACCAGCGCGGTGGCCTTGGCGGCACCGGTGGTGGTCGGGATGATGTTCTCGGCGGCGGCCCGGGCGCGGCGCAGGTCCTTGTGCGGGAAGTCCAGGATGCGCTGGTCGTTCGTGTACGCGTGCACCGTCGTCATCAGGCCCTTGACGATGCCGAAGTTCTCGTCGAGGACCTTGGCCATCGGCGCCACACAGTTGGTGGTGCAGGAGGCGTTGGAGATGACGTGGTGGTTGGCCGCGTCGTACTTGTCCTGGTTGACGCCCATCACGATGGTGATGTCCTCGTCCTTGGCCGGAGCCGAGATGAGGACCTTCTTGGCGCCGCCGGCGATGTGCTTCTCGGCGTCGGCCTTCTTGGTGAAGATGCCGGTCGACTCGATGACGATGTCGACGCCCAGCTCACCCCACGGGATGTCGGCGGGGTTGCGCTCGGCGAGCACCTTGATCGTCTTGCCGTCGACCGTGATGGTGTCGGCGGTGTGCGTCACCTCGGCCTTCAGGCGCCCGAGGATGGTGTCGTACTTCAGCAGGTGGGCGGTGGTCGCGGTGTCACCCAGGTCGTTGACAGCCACGATCTCGATGTCTGCACCCTGCTCCAGCAGCGCGCGGAAGTAGTTACGACCGATGCGGCCAAAGCCGTTGATGCCTACGCGGATCGTCACGAACCGATCTCCTCGTTGGTACGTCGGCGGCTCGACGCCGACGAGCTGTATGGGATGTCCCCGACCGCCTCCGACCCTACCTCTCCAAGGGCCCGGGGGTGACATCGAGAGGGCCTTGGACGGCATGGCGTTCCGTACCCGTCGGTACGGGTACGGAACGCCATGTGAGCGGTGTGTCGATCACCTGTTTAGGCGTCGGCGGCGCACTCCGCCGGCGCCGGTCGGGTCACTCGTCCAGGGCACTCAGTGCCTTGCCGAGCAGGGCCGTCCGGTCGGCCGCCGCGGTCAGGTGTTCCAGGCCGAAGCCCAGCAGCACGGTGTCGTCCGTGGTGACCGCGCCATAGGTCTGGAACAGGGTTCCGGTACGGGTCCAGTCGCGCAGCACGGCCGGGCTGCCCGGCGGCGGTCCGGCCGCCTGCCAGGCACCCAGCGACGTCTCGAAGCCCTCGGTCCCGGTCGCGGTGCCGCCGACGACGACGGACGCCTCGTCGGCCAGGACGCCGCGGCCGCCGGTGCCGGGGTCGGTGACGTAACTGATCGACACCTCGACGGCCCGGCCGGCGTAGGCGCTCAGGTCGAAGGAGACCTGCTGCCAGCCTCCGGAGGAGCCGGTGAGGCTGTTCCAGGAGCCGCTGCTGCCGGTCGCGGCGCAGCCGTCGTCGGACGGCGTCAGGTAGTGCTCCAGCCAGGGGTGCTCGTTGATGTAGTAGCCGGCCGCGCACTCCGCCGGTACCGCGGTGCCACTGGCGCCGCCGGCCTCCGGGAGCGTCGTCCAGTCGTCGCCGCCCGCGGTGCGGGCCTCGACGATCACGTTGTCGTAGCCCTCCTCGGTGTCCCACAGCAGTCGGGTACGGAGCGCGGGGGCCTGCGCGGCGGTGGTGCCGGTGAGGTCGACGGTGCGGGTGAGGCGCTTGTAGGCGTCGTCGGTGTGCACGGCGGCGGCCATCCAGTCGCCCGCGTAGGGCCCGTACGGGTTGACCGTCCCGGCGAACTGTCCGGCGCCCGCGCTCGCGAACTGCGGGTAGCTCTCGACGGGCAGTTCGTCCGAGGTCACGCTGTAGGTGCCGGCCCGGTCCAGCGGGTTGCCGGGCGCGGCGCCGAGCGGTCCGCCGGTGCCGTCCAGCGCGCCGGAGCCGGTGAAGCCGGTGGCTCCCGAGGTGGCGGTGCGGGTGTAGGCGCCCAGGTAGTACTGGCTGAAGTCGTCCGACGGGTTGCCGCCGCCGAGGTCGACGCTGCCGCCGGCCTGTTCGCCTGCCTCCACCAGTTTGCCGCCCTCGTTGAGGTAGGCGCGCAGCTGGAGCTGGGTGGCGTTGCCGGGGGCGCCGGCGCCGGTGTAGTGGACGACGGTCCCGAAGTGGGAGAGGACGCCGAGCGCGTCGGGCGCGCCCTGGGCGGCGACGTCCCATACGGCGGCCCGGCGGCCGTTGGCCCTGAGCGCGTCCACGTAGGTCCGCGTCTGGGTGGCCGTGGCGCCCTCCTCGGCGACGACCAGGACGTCGGCGCGGGCCCGTTCGGCGACCGTGTAGGTGAAGTGCGCACTGGCGACCGGCTTGCCCTGCCGGCTCCGGCCGGTGAACCACACCTCGACCTGGTCGCCCGGCGCGCCGTCCTCGACCTCGGCGCGGTACTCGTCGAAGTAGAGGTTGTCCTCGCCGCCGTAGGTCTCGCCGCCCCGCCAGGGCCGCAGCGCCGCGTCGTGCGTGCGGCCGCCGTTGACGCGGTACTTCAGTTCCTTGTCGCGCACCGACTTGCGGGCGACGACCGCGACCTCCTGGTCGGCGCCGCGCGCGTAGGACGTGGTGAACGCCTTGGGAGTGAAGTCCGCGGCGTCCAGGCCGACCGACGAGGACGGCCGGTCGGGGTGGGGTGCGGTCTCGGCGACGGAGAGCGCGAACGGGACGTTCTTCTCGAACTCCTGCTGGATCAGCGTCTCGTCGTCGGGGAAGTTGAAGACCGACTGGCAGTCGCCCGCGTTCCACTCGTCGTCGGGGTCGGCGTTCGACGCGGTCTGACAGGTCGACATCTCGGGGGTGAACATCGCCATGCCGTTGACGTTGGCGGCGTGTCCGTCGGCCTCGCCGTTGGTGGTGTACAGCTCCGAGGAGACCTGCGGCCGGTAGCCGGGGATCGCGGAGTTGTCGGGCGTACCGGCGAGGGACCGGTACAGGACGTCGTCGGGCGTGTCGGTGGCCACCTGCCAGCCGACGCCGTAGAGCAGGAGTTCGGCGGCGGAGTGGTAGTTGATGCCGTACGTGAAGCCGATCCGCTTCTCGAAGGCGTCCAGGGCCTTGGTCTCGGGCTCGGAGTTCGGGCCGGCGCCGCGGTAGGTCTGGCTGGTGGGGTTGGGGGACGAGCCTTCGTCGTCGTAGCCCCATTTGTAGGCGAAGTTGCGGTTGAGGTCGACGCCGTCGCCGGTGCTGATGGCGCCGTCCCCGTTGACGTCGCGCAGGTTCTTGCGCCACAGGCGGTTGTCGGTGTTCTCGAAGGTGTAGTCGTAGCCGTCGGGGTTGGCCGACAGCAGGAACCACAGTTCGGTGGAGTCGACGATCTTCTTGATGCGCCGGTCGGACTGGTAGTTGTCCAGGTAGTGGTGCATCAGCCGCCGGGTCATCTCCGGGGTGATCCACTCGCGCGCGTGCTGGTTCGACGCGTACAGGACGGACGGCTTGGAGCCGTCCTTGGTCTGCTTCGCGCCCTTGGTGAGCTTCAGCGCGAGGATGTCCTGGCCCTTGACGGTCTTGCCGATGGAGACGACCTTGGTGAGGCCGGGATGCTCCTGGGCGGTCCGGAGGATCTCCTCCTTCAGCCCGCCGCTGCCGCTGTACGGGCGGAAGACCCCGTCGGCGGCGGCCTCGACGCGCTGTTCGGCGCGGGCGGAGAGGGTGTGTTCGGTGAGGTCGACGCCCTGCTCCTCCAGTTCCTCGGCCTGCCCGCCGGTGAGGTAGACCTCGACGGAGGCCGTGCCCTTGGCGGGCACCTGCTCGCCGAGTTCATGGGCGTCCTGGCCGGCGGCCAGCAGCAGGGGTACCTGCTGCTGGGTGACCTCGGCGCGGAAGACCTTCACTTCCTGCGGGTCCGGGGCGGCGGCCGCGGGCTGCGCCTGGGCCACGGGGGCGAAGCCCGCCGCGCCGAGCAGGAGTGCGCCGAGGGTGCCGGCAGCGAGGATCGGTCTCGCTCTGCGTCGTCCGTGCTGTCCGTGTCGTCCCTGTCTCATGAACCCCCCTCGCGGTGGTTCGCCACAGTGGCGAACAGGTTGCCAGGCTCATGACACTCCATGATCGAGTCAAGAGCGCGGTCACGACACGCGGAGGGCGGTGCCGGCCACCCAAGTGGCGGCCGGCACCGGCTTGTTGAGGTCTTGCGGGCTGGGGGTTGGGGGCCGGCGGGGGGCGGTGCGCCCGGCCGGGGCGGGGGTGGGCGGGGCACCGGCGACGGGGGCTCGGGGGGCTGGCGACGGAGGCTCAGGGGGCTGGCGACGGGGGGCGGGGACGAGTTGGTGACCGGCGGTCGTGCTGTGGTGTCGGCCGTCAGCTGTCCGTGGCCGGCTGTCGTTGCGCAGCCGTCGACCGTCGGCGCGCAACCGTCGACCGTCGGTACGCAGCCGTCAGCTGTCCGCGGCCGGCCGTCGGCGCGCAACCGTCGACCGTCGGCACGCAACCGTCAGCTGCCCGTGGCCGGCCGTCGTGGCCGGCCTCCGCGCCGGCCTGTCGAGGAACCGTCGGGTCAGCCCGCGAGGTTGTCCGCCAGGTCCTCGGAGAGGTTGGCCTCCGTGCCCGGGATGCCGAGGTCGGCGGCCCGCTTGTCGGCCATCGCGAGCAGCCGGCGGATCCGCCCGGCGACCGCGTCCTTGGTCAGCGGCGGGTCGGCGAGCGCGCCGAGCTCCTCCAGGGACGCCTGCTTGTGCTCCATCCGCAGCCGGCCGGCGGCGGCGAGGTGCTCGGGGACGTCGTCGGCGAGGATCTCCAGCGCGCGCTGGACCCGGGCCCCGGCCGCGACGGCCGCGCGGGCGGAGCGGCGCAGGTTGGCGTCGTCGAAGTTGGCCAGCCGATTGGCGGTGGCCCGGACCTCCCGCCGCATCCGGCGTTCCTCCCAGGCCAGCACCGAGTCGTGCGCGCCGAGCCGGGTGAGCAGGGCGCCGATCGCGTCGCCGTCGCGGACGACGACCCGGTCCACGCCGCGCACCTCGCGGGCCTTGGCGGCGATCGACAGCCGGCGGGCGGCGCCGACCAGGGCGAGTGCGGCCTCGGGGCCGGGGCAGGTCACTTCCAAGGAGGAGGAGCGGCCGGGCTCGGTGAGCGAGCCGTGCGCCAGGAACGCCCCGCGCCAGGCGGCCTCCGCGTCGCAGGTGGCCCCCGAGACCACCTGCGGGGGCAGCCCGCGGATGGGGCGGCCCCGGCCGTCCACCAGACCGGTCTGCCGGGCCAGCTGGTCACCGCCGGCGACCACCCGGACCACGTAGCGCGAGCCGCGGCGCAGTCCGCCCGGGGCCATCACGATCAGTTCCGAGCTGTGGCCGAAGATCTCCAGGATGTCCCGCTTGAGCCGCCGGGCCGCCGCCGAGGTGTCCAGCTCCGCCTCGATCACGATGCGCCCGCTCACCAGGTGAAGGCCGCCGGCGAACCGCAGAATGGCGGAGACCTCTGCCTTTCTGCAGCAGGTCCGGGTGACGGGAAGCCGCGCAATCTCGTCCTTCACCGCTGCCGTCATCGCCATGGGCCGATCCTTCCATGCATCCGAAAAATACGGTCGTACGCGGCGGCCAGCAGCTCCGGGTCGTGCCTCGGGGTCCCGTCGGTCCGGGCGACCGGAGCCAGCTCGACCGCGGCGCCGAACCGTTTCGCGGCTTCGGTGAGCGAGTCACGGTCGGGCACGGCGGCCTCGTCGGCCAGCACCACGTCCAGGGCGAGTTTAGGGGCGTGTCGTCCCAAAACCTCCAAATGACGCTGCGGTGAGAAGCCCTCGGTTTCTCCGGGCTGCGGGGCGAGGTTCAACGAGAGCACCCGGCGGGCCTTGGTCTCGGTGAGCGCGTCCAGCAGATCGGGCACCAGCAGGTGCGGGATGACCGAGGAGAACCAGGACCCGGGACCGAGCACCACCCAGTCGGCGTCGAGGACCGCGTCGACCGCCTCGGGCACGGCGGGCGGGTCGGCCGGCACCAGGTGCACCGACTGCACCTCGCCCGGCGTGAGCGCCACGGTCGCCTGCCCGCGGACCGTGTCCACGTCCTCGGGCCGCTCCGGGTCATGGCCCTTGACCAGGGCCTGGAGCTCCAGCGGCACGGCGGACATGGGCAGCACCCGGCCGTGCGCGCCGAGCAGCTTGCCGACCAGGTCCAGGGCCATGACGTGGTCGCCGAGCTGCTCCCACAGGGCGACGATCAGCAGGTTGCCGACCGCGTGTTCGTGCAGCTCGCCCTTGGACTGGAAGCGGTGCTGGATGACCCGGGCCCAGGTCTGGCCCCAGTCGTCGTCGCCGCACAGCGCGGCCAGCGCCTTGCGCAGGTCACCGGGCGGCAGCACACCCAGTTCGTCGCGCAGCCGGCCGCTGGAGCCGCCGTCGTCGGCGACCGTGACCACGGCCGTGAGGGCGCCGGTGATCCGGCGCAGCGCGGCGAGCGAGGCGGACAGGCCCATGCCGCCGCCCAGGGCGACGACCTTGGGCTGGGCGCCCCGGCGGCGCGGCTTGCCGCCCCGGGCCTCGGCGGGGCGGCGAGCCTCGGCCGAGCGGCCCTCGGGCATCGCCCGGCCCAGTCTGCCGAGCCGGCTCAGCCGCGGAGTACGTGCTGTCATTCCCGTCCCATGTCCCGGTGCACGACCACCGTCTCCACGCCCTCGGCCACGAGCCGGGCGGCGAGCTTCTCCGACATGGCGACGGAGCGGTGCTTGCCGCCGGTGCAGCCGACGGCGATGGTCACGTAGCGCTTGCCCTCCCGGCGGTAGCCAGCGGCGACCAGTTGGAGGAGTTCGGCGTAGCGGTCCAGGAACTCCTTGGCTCCCGGCTGGTTGAGCACGTACGACGACACCTCTTCGTTGAGGCCGGTGAACGGGCGCAGCTCCGGGACCCAGTGCGGGTTGGGCAGGAACCGCATGTCCGCCACCAGGTCGGCGTCGACCGGCAGGCCGTACTTGAAGCCGAACGACATGACGGTGGCCCGCAGCTCGGGCTCCTCCTCGCCGGCGAACTGGGCGTCCATCTTGGCGCGCAGCTCGTGCACGTTGAGGCTGGAGGTGTCGATCACCAGGTCGGCGTCGCCGCGCAGCTCGCGCAGCAGTTCGCGCTCGGCTGCGATGCCGTCGACGATGCGGCCGTCGCCCTGGAGGGGGTGCGGGCGGCGCACCGACTCGAAGCGGCGCACCAGGGCCTCGTCGGAGGACTCCAGGAAGACGATGCGCCGGGTGACGCCGCGGGCGTCGAGGTCGGCCAGTGATTCGCGCAGGTTGTCGAAGAAGCGGCGGCCGCGCACGTCGACGACGACCGCGATCCGGGCCACGTTGCCCTGTGAGCGGGCGCCCAGTTCGACCATGGTGGGGATCAGCGCGGGCGGCAGGTTGTCGACGACGAACCAGCCGAGGTCCTCCAGACACTTGGCGGCCGTCGAGCGGCCGGCCCCGGACATGCCGGAGATGATCACCAGCTCGGGGATGGCCCCGGCCGGCTCGCTGCCCGTACTCACCTGTGCTCCGTCTTCCTGGGGCGCCTCGCGCCCGTCCTGCTCGTCGTGCCCGTCCCGCTCGTCCTGATCGCCTTGCCCGTCGTGCTCCTGCCGCCGGCCGCGCGCCTGCCGCCCGTCGTACTCGTCGCGCCCGTCGTACTCGTCGCGCTCGCTCTGCTCGTCGTACTCGCTGGGCTCGGGGTGATCTTCGCTCGTCTTCTTGTGTGCCGCCTGGCTTCCGGCTGGGTCTTTCGCCTGACGTGGATCGCGCTCGCTCATGTCTCCTGCCCCCGTCGTTCGTCCGGGAGGCCCGCGGTCACGGGCTCCCCCGGGGCATCCGCCCTCGTCTCGGACGCCCCGGCCGTCTCGTCTGCGTCGTCTTCCATGATCTCTCCGGTCGCCGTGTTCACGGCGGGTCCGGCCGGGACCGCGCCGGCCAGTGCCGCCGTGACGGTCTCGGCCGTCTTGCGGCCTATGCCGGGCACCTCGCAGATCTGGTCGACGGTCGCGGACCGCAGCCTCTTCAGCGAACCGAAGTGCTTGACCAGGGCCTGTTTGCGGGTCTCGCCGAGTCCCGGCACGTCGTCCAGGGGGCTGGCACGGAAACGCTTGGCGCGCTTGGTGCGCTGGTAGGTGATCGCGAAGCGGTGGGCCTCGTCCCGGACCCGCTGGAGCAGGTAGAGGCCCTCGCTGGTGCGGGGCAGGACCACTGGGTCGTCGTCGCCGGGCAGCCAGACCTCCTCCAGCCGCTTGGCGAGGCCGCACACCGCGATGTCGTCGATGCCCAGCTCGTCGAGGGCCCGCTGGGCCGCGGCGACCTGGGGCTGGCCACCGTCGACGACGACGAGCTGCGGCGGGTAGGCGAAGCGCTTGGGGCGGCCGTCCTCGTCCTTGAGGTCCGCACCGGACGGGACCGCCTCCCCCGCCGGCGCGGCCCCGGCACCGGCCGGCTCCTCGGCCGATTCCTCCGCCCACTCGCCGGTCTTCTCCTTCTCCGCGAGATAGCGCCGGAAGCGGCGGGTGATCACCTCGTGCATGGAACGGACGTCGTCCTGTCCCCGGAAGCCCTTGATCTGGAAGCGCCGGTACTCGCTCTTGCGGGCGAGGCCGTCCTCGAAGACGACCATGGAGGCTACGACGTCGTCGCCCTGGAGGTGCGAGATGTCGTAGCACTCGATGCGCAGCGGGGCGCTGTCCAGGCCGAGGGCGTCGGCGATCTCCTCCAGGGCGCGCGAGCGGGTGGTCAGGTCGGAGGCACGCTTGGTCTTGTGCAGGACCAGCGACTGCTGGGCGTTGCGCTGGACCGTCTCCATCAGGGCTTTCTTGTCACCGCGCTGCGGAATCCGCAGCGACACCGCTGAGCCGCGCCGCTCGGTGAGCCACTGCTGGACCGGGTCCACCGGGTCGGGCAGGGCCGGGACCAGGACCTCCTTGGGGACGGCGTCGCCCCGCTCCTCGCCGTAGAGCTGCTGGAGGGCGTGCTCGACGAGGGCGGCGGTGGTGACGTCCTCGACCTTGTCGGTCACCCAGCCGCGCTGGCCGCGGACCCGGCCGCCGCGCACGTGGAAGATCTGGACGGCCGCTTCCAGCTCGTCCTCGGCGACGGCGATCAGGTCGGCGTCGGTCGCGTCGGCGAGCACGACCGCGTTCTTCTCCATGGCCTTCTTCAGGGCGCCGATGTCGTCGCGCAGGCGGGCCGCCCGCTCGTACTCCATGTCCTCGGCCGCCTCGGCCATCCGCTTCTCCAGGCGCCGCAGGTAGGTGCCCGTGCGCCCGGCCATGAAGTCGCAGAACTCGTCGGCGAGCTCCCGGTGGTCCGCGGCGGAGATCCGCTCCACACAGGGCGCCGAGCACTTGCCGATGTAGCCGAGCAGGCAGGGGCGGCCGGTGCGGGCGGCGTTCTTGAACACGCCGGCCGAGCAGGTGCGGACCGGGAAGACGCGCAGCAGGAGGTCGACCGTGTCGCGGATCGCCCAGGCGTGCCCGTACGGGCCGAAGTAGCGCACGCCCTTCTTCTTGTGGCCGCGCATCACCTGGACGCGCGGGAACTCCTCGTTCATCGTCACCGCGAGGTAGGGGTAGCTCTTGTCGTCGCGGTACTTGACGTTGAACCGGGGGTCGTACTCCTTGATCCAGGAGTACTCCAGCTGGAGCGCCTCGACCTCCGTGGACACCACCGTCCACTCCACGGACGCTGCCGTGGTGACCATGGAGCGGGTGCGGGGGTGCAGGTTCGCCAGGTCCTGGAAGTAGTTGGCCAGGCGCTGGCGCAGGCTTTTCGCCTTTCCGACGTAGATCACCCTGCGGTGCTCGTCACGGAACCTGTACACCCCGGGCGAGTCCGGGATCTGTCCCGGACTGGGGCGGTAGCTGGAGGGGTCGGCCATGACTCACACCCTACTGGCGGGGACCGACAGACCGGCGGGCCTGTGGACGACGTGCCGGAACGCCCGCCGGTGCCCCGCCGGTCCCCGGCCGGGAACGGGTGGCCGTCCGGTCGGAAGTGTTGTCGGGGCCTGGTCAACACGCTTCAATGCGGGGGAACTCGGGGGCCCTGGGGCGCGGCACAGGCAGATGCGGGGCCCCGCGCCGTGCCGGGGGCGGCCCCGGCCGATGCGCGCCGGGCGGCCCGAGCGGCCGTGGCGCACCGTCACAGAGAGGCTTCTGCATGCCGCACGCCACCCAGCACGCGGGAACCGCCGTCGCGGAGCTCGACTCCGCCTTGCGCGGCGGCCCCTTCCACCTCGCGCTGCGGACCGCGATCGCCGCCCGGGGACTGCCGCTCCAGCGGGTGCAGCACCACTTGTCGCGGTACGGGGTGAAGGTCGGCGTCACGAGTCTGAGCTACTGGCAGCAGGGCGCGCGGCGCCCGCAGCGCCCGGAGTCGCTGCGGGCCGTGCGGGCCCTGGAGGAGATCCTCCAGCTGCCGACGGAGTCGCTGATCAGGCTGCTCACGGAGAGCGACGGGCACGCGGCGGCGCGGCGCGCCGAGGCGCGGGCCTCCGGGGTGCTGGACCGGCTGCTGGCCGAGCTGGACCAGCCGCCGGACGGCGGGCTGGACACCCTCGGCCACCACGAACAGGTACGGATCGGTCCCCGCCGTGAGCTGTCCGGACGCGAGGAGCACCACATAGTCCGCGCCCGCCGGGACGGCGTCGACCGCTTCGTCGCGGTCCACCAGGGGGACCCGGGGTGCGCGCCGGAGCGGATGAGCGTCCACGCGCTGGAGAACTGCCGCGCGGGGCGCGTGCGCCGGCACCACGACAAGGGTGTGCTGGTGGCGGAGCTGCTCTTCGACACCCGGCTGCGGACCGGCGACACTTTTCTCTTCCGGTACGCCGTCCAGGACGGCACGGCGGAGTCGTCCCACGAGTACGTACGGTTGTTCGATACCGCGGGTGGGCAGTACGCGCTCCAGGTGGGGTTCGACCCGGCCGCCCTGCCGGCCCACTGCCACCGTTTCACCCGGCCGTCACCGACGGGCCCGCGCGGCGGACGGTACGACCTGCCCCTCAGCGACCGGCACCACTCGGTGCACCTGGTGGAACCCCGGGTGCGGCCGGGTGTGGTGGGGATCGGGTGGGACTGGGCGTGAGAGACGGCGAACGGTACGGCGCCGGCCCCCACTGGTCGCTGGTCGCCTAGTCCCATACTTCGCAGGTCGTTGATTCGGATGATCTGGCCGCCACCCCACAGCAGAGAGTCCGGAGGGCATCTCCTGCGGGCTCGGCAGAGGATCAGATGACCAGCGCCATCACCCCCACCACCGCGGACGCGACACCGGCCAGCAGCACAGAGCCCATGAGCAGAATGAGTACCGCACCGAACACGAGCCATCCCGTCGTACGGTGACCGACCATGGCGGTATCGGGGTTCACGGGGTCGTACGTGATCTCGGCCCGCTCGGCACCTCCGTCCGAGCTCTTGCACTCACGCCGTACGCCGTGACTGTCGACGTACGCGTAGTAGTACTGCTTGCCACCCTCGTGCCAGTGGGTCCCCTGTAGTTCTCCCTCGACGGTGATCCCCCGGGTCCGCAGCACCCAGGGCTCCCGGAACACCTGCCACCCGGCTTGCACACCCCCTACCCCGCCGCCGATCACGAGGGGGGCCACCGCCCAGAGGACCAGCGGGACCACCCCGGAAAAAGCGCCCTTCACCAGCAGCAGGACGAGCACCAGCACATACCCGCCCCCGAGGCCCCACCAGAGCAGAAAGACCCGGTTCGGTGCCGCCCGCTCCAGCGGCTTCTCGCTCACCAGCTCCACCCCGTTTGGCCGCGGCTCGTTGGCGTCCCGTGTGGGCAGTGCACGGCGGACGGCCTGCGCGAACTCGTGCACGGCGGGGGCACTGCGGCACCTTAGGTGGTACGCCACGGGCTCGTCGCCCGTCAGTACGACGGTCAGCTGTCGGTCCTTGGCGCCGTGAACGTCGACTCGTTCTATCGCCGTCACCGGTATCCGGCGCCGCACGCCGTCCGTCTCCAGCAGCACCGCCCCGTCCCGCAGCCGGGCGGAGGCACGGCGTCTGCCGTGCAGCACCAGCGAGGACGTCTCTGTCGAGGTCATGCCGGCACATTAGGCGAGCGCGGGACCGGAGGGGACGCTTCGGCCGTGTGACGAGGCGGGGGCGTCTGGCCCGCTGTTTCGAAGGCCGACGATTAAAGTCCGTGGGCGGTGAGTTCGGGTGACGTCGATGCCGAGGAGTTCAAGGAGGTGGAGCTGGACGCCCCGGGTGATCTGCACCATCGGCGGGTCGGTGATGGTGCCGATGCGCAAGGTGAGTTCGCCGAGGTGGTAAAGGACCATCCGGCCGGTGGGGCGGACGCGGCGGTTGTCCGGGTAGAGGCCGGCCATGGTCTGCTGAGGGCCGAGAGCCCGTCTTACCTGGCGCTCGATCAAGCAGAACACGAGCAAGGCCAGGCAGATCACCTGGATCAGGGCTGCGACGCGGTGGTTGTGCTGGACGAACACCGGGGTGACGGCGAGCGGGCCCTTGAAGTCGTGGTAGCGCCGTTCGACCGTGCCCTGGCCGTTGTAGTGGATCAGGACCTGCGTGGGGCCGACCGTGGTGCGGGGGATGCCGGCCAGCAGCGCGTACCAGCCGTCGACCGCGGCCTCGGTCTCCAGCGCCTCCTGGTCGAAGTGCCAGTGCAGGCGAGGGCCGTCGGCCTCGTCCTCGGTGATGTGCCAGCGCAGGCAGGAGACCACGCGGCGCCTGGCGGCGATCACCCCGACCCGGGCGGCAATCTTCTCGCCAGTCTTGTAGTGCCGCCCGCCCGCGGCAGCGACGAGCTTGTCCAGCTCCGCGCTGGCCTTGGCCAGCCGGTTGGCTCGGGCCGCCTGCTGGCCCTTGGAATGGGCCGTGGAATGCACCAGGATTCGCCGCACCCTCAGCACCGGGTCGCGCTTGCGTGGCCCGGTCAGGGTGTGGACGTCCTCCAGCACCCGGTAGACCTCCCGCTGGTCGGCCGACTTGCCGACGTCCCGGCCGGGCACCCAGTCCACGACCTGGGCCCGGGCGAGATCGAGCGCGGCGTAGACCTCGTCCTGGACCTGCGCGGCCGGGACCGGCGCGATGAACTTCACCCCGGCGTCCAGCAACGCGGCGACGTTCCGGTAGGACACCAGCTTGGAGTCCGCGACCATCAAGAACTTCTGCTCACCTGCCAGCTGGGACAGATCCCGCATCGCCCTGACGACCTGACTGACCTCGGCCGCGCCGCCACCGAAGACACGGGCATGGATGGGGATGCCGCCGTCGGCCGACACCGCAAGCCCGGCCTGGACCTTCTTCAGGTCGAATCGCCGGTCCTTGGGATGCCCGTAGCCGATGAGCGGGTACTGCTCGTCCTGGTCCTGCTCGGGGTAGGCGCCGTGGACGGACATGCTGGTCATGTCCCAGTGCAGCCGCGCGGTGTCGATACCGAACTCGGCGACCGCCCGTGCGCCGACCGTACCCGCGATCTTCTCCAGGTGCGGAGCGATCGCGTCCAGAGCCCGGGCCAGACGGTCGTCGTTGAGCAGACCCGCCTCGATTCCGAAGACCTCCTCCACCGCCCAGGTGCGCGCCCAGTCACCGACCCGCACCAGCGGCGCGGGCGAGGTCAGCCGGTTCGCCACCATCGCCTCGATCACCTGCCCATGCGTCAGGCGCGCACTCGCACCGCCCGGGCAGATCCCGTCGACGATCCCCGCCACATCCAGCCGGCGCAGAAACTCGGCAGCGACAGGCAGAGCGCCCAGACGCTTCTCCACCACGGACGTCACCGCGCACTCGAAGCGCTGGCGCTGGGGCCGTGGCCGCGGGGACCGGGAAGTCATCGACATGCCCGGACCAACGCCACACCACCAGTCCCGGACACCACCAGGACAACCAGATCATCCGAATCAACGACCTGCGAAGTGCGGGCCTAGTCGCCGACCCGTCCGTCGAGCAGCTCACGCACGATGTCGATGTGCCCGTTGTGGCGGGACGTCTCCTCGATGAGGTGGAGCAGGATCCAGCGGAGGTCCACGTGCCGGCCGTCCCTGATCGGCCGCCGCGCGGTCGCGTCCAGGTCGTGTTCGGCCAGCAGGCCGCGGTAGCGGACGCTCTGCTCCTCGTACTCCGCGAGCAGCCGGGGCAACGGGATGTCGACCGCGGTCCGCATCTCGGGATCGGGGTCGTCGTCGGTCGCCTCCGCGAGCGGGCCCGCGAGCTCCTCCCCCAGGAAGACCGACTCGACCCAGTAGTGCTCGACCCACCGCAGATGGCTGATCAGTCCGCACAGGGTCATCAGCGGCGACCCGGGCAGCGGGGCCCTGCGGGCGTCCTGCGCGGACACGCCCTCGCACTTGGCGCGTGCCGTGTCACGGGCGTAGTCCAGGAAGGTGACCAGTTGGGTGCGCTCGTCCCAGGCGGGAGGCGTATCGGTTCGTCGTGTCATCGCGCGAAGCCTGCCGCAGCCCGCAGAGGGTGTCGAAGGGTTTTACGCGGGGCGCGGACGGGTTCCGACGGGCCGATGAGGGCGGCGCGGGCCGTCAGGCGCCCGGTCCCGCCACGATCCGGCCGTCGCGGGCCTCGACCGGCAGCTCCGCCAGGGGCGCGGTGGCCGGGGCGTGCAGCACCTCGCCGGTGCGGGGGTCGAACTCGCTGCCGTGGCAGGGGCAGACGAGCCGGCCCGCCGCCAGCCGGTCGATGGCGCACCCCGCGTGCGTGCAGACGGTGCTGTACGCCTTCAGGGAACCGTCCTCGGACCGGCCGACCACCACGTTGTGGTCCCGGTACAGCTTGACGCTCCCGCGGGCCACCTCGCCCTCGGCACCGAGATCGACGGCCGTGGTCGGCGCCGCCGCCACGCCGCTGGCACCGCCGGGCCCGCAGGCCGTCGCGTCCAGTCCGGTGACGGACACGGCGGCCACCGAGCCCAGGACGGTACGACGGCTCGGGACGGGACGGCCGGACATGGGTGTCTCCACTGATCAGGACGGGCGCGGTCGCGCCGACGATACTGAGCGCTCCGGTCGGGGACCCGGCCGGGGCGGTGTGCGGCACGGTCCGGGGCCGGGAGACGCAAGCGACCGCGCGAAGGCTTGCGTCCGTTGCCGGATGAGCTGCGGGCCGGTGAAGACGTAAGCGATTGCGCAAGCGTTTACGTCCATCGCCGGATGGGGTACGGTCCGGCCAGCGGCCCGGGCGGGCGCAGGCCGGCCGGAGCGAGGTGCGGCCGGGGAGGCCGGGGAGGGAGCACACCGTTGGCGACCATGGCCGATGTCGCGCGCAGCGCCGGTGTCTCGGTGGCGACCGTCTCGCACGTCCTGAACGACACCCGGCCGGTACTGCCCCGCACCCGCCAGGCGGTCCTGGACGCGATCGAGGAGCTGGGGTACGCCCCGAACGCCCTGGCGCGGTCGCTGGTCACCGCGCGCACCCGTTCCATCGGGCTCGCGGTCTCCGCGATCAGCAACCCGTACTTCACGGAGATCCTCCAGGGCGTCGAGGCCGCCGCCGTGCGGCAGGGCTACGGCCTGCTCATCGCCGACCCGCGCGACGACCCCCGGCACGAACGCGAGGTCGTCCAACTGCTGCACGAGCGCCGCGTGGACGGTCTGATCGTCGCGCCCTCGGCCGATCCGAGCGCTCTCGTCGCCTATCTCCGCAGGCACCGGGTGCCGGCCGTGTTCCTCGACCGGGTCGTCGACGTCCCGGCGGACGGCCCGCCGCGCTTCGACCAGGTCTGCGCCGGCGGCGCGGAACCGACGGCCCTGCTGGTGCGGCACCTCGCCGAGCTCGGCCACCGGCGGATCGGCCTGGTGGCCGGCCGGTCCGGATTCAGCACCACGCGCGAGCGGGCCGCCGGGTACCGCGACGGACTCCGGGCGGCCGGGCTGCCCTACGACGAACGCCTGCTGGCGCACGGCGACTCCGAGTCGGCCGGTGCCGAACGGGCCACCGGCGGCCTGCTCGCCCTTCCCGCACCGCCCTCCGCGCTGATCACCGCCAACAACGCGATGACCCTCGGCGCGCTGCGTGCCCTGCGCGCCCGCGGCCTGTCCGTGCCCGGCGACATCGCGCTGTGCTGCTTCGACGACTTCGCCTGGGCGGATCTGTTCACGCCCCGGCTCACCGCCGTCGCCCAGCCCGGCAGGGAGCTGGGCACGCATGCCGTCCGGCTGCTCCTCGAACGCCTGGCCGACCCCGAGCTGCCCGCCAGGACCGTACGCCTGACCTGCTCGCTCATGCACCGCACCTCGTGCGGCTGCCCCGATCCGTCCGAGGCCGTGGAAAGGACCGTCACGTGATCGTCGTCGCCGGTGAGGCACTGATCGACCTGGTACCGCGGGGTACGGGCGCGCTGGCCGCCCTCACCCCGGCCCTCGGCGGCGGGCCGTACAACACGGCCGTGGCCCTGGGCCGGCTCGGCTCCCCCGTCGCCTTCTGCTCCCGGGTGTCGCGGGACGCCTTCGGCGAGGCGCTCCTCGACCGGCTCCGGGAGACCGGGGTGGACGTCTCCCCGGTGCAGCGCGGGTCCGAGCCCACCACGCTGGCCGTCGCCACGGTCGGCACGGACGGATCGGCCGCGTACTCCTTCTACGTGGAGGGCACGGCGGACCGGCTGTTCCGGACGCCCGCCGCGCTGCCGTCCGGGACCCGGGCGGTCTCCTTCGGCACCTGTTCGCTGGTGCTGGAGCCGGGGGCGAGCGCGTACGAGGAACTGATGCGTCAGTCCGCGGCGCGGGGTCTGTTCACGGCCCTGGATCCGAACATCCGGGCGGGACTCATCGCCGACCCGGACGCGTACCGGGCCCGGTTCAAGAGCTGGCTGCCCTCGGTGGCGCTGCTGAAGCTGTCCGCGGAGGACGCCGGGTGGCTGGGCGGCACGCCCCGGGAGTGGCTGGCGGCCGGTCCGGCGGCGGTCGTGGTCACCCGGGGCGCTGCCGGGCTGTCCGTCTTCACCCGCGACGGCGGCGAGTACACGGTGCCGGGCGAGCGGGTCGATGTCGTGGACACCATCGGCGCGGGTGACACCGTCAACGCGGCGCTGCTGCACGGCCTCGCGGCCCGGGACGCGCTGACCCCGCGGGCCCTGGCCGCGCTGGGTCCGGACGGCTGGGCGGAACTGCTGGGCTTCGCGGCCCGCGCCGCCGCGCTCACCTGCTCCCGCGCGGGCGCGGAACCGCCGTACGCCCACGAACTGGCGGGCTGAGCGCCGCCACCGACGACGAAGCGGGCCCGGCCGCGCCCGGCACCCCGGGTCGACCATGCGGGCCGCCCGGCTGACCGCCGGCACCTCGCCGGCGGACGGATCAGCCGGCCGCCCGTACCGCCCGCAGGGCGCCCGGGCGGCGCGTAGAGGACGGGCCCGGCAGGCGGACACGGCGGCGCGCCGTGCCGCACGTCTTCGCGTGGGGCACGGCGCGTCGCACTGCCTGCCGTTCCGCCGGCCGGTCAGGACTTGCGGGTCCCGGCCGACTTCTTCGCGGGCGCCTTCTTGGCGGGGGCCTTCTTCGCGGGGGCCTTCTTGGCGGCCGTCTTCTTCGCCGCCGCCCGCGGAGGCTTCACGGGGTCCGCGTCGCTGATCCGGTCGGCGCCGAGGGTGTCGCGCAGGAACTTGCCGGTGTGGCTGGCCGGCACGCTCGCGACCTGCTCCGGGGTGCCCTCGGCGACCACCAGGCCGCCGCCCGCGCCGCCCTCGGGACCCATGTCGACGACCCAGTCGGCGGTCTTGATCACGTCCAGGTTGTGCTCGATGACGATGACCGTGTTGCCCTTGTCGACCAGGCCGGACAGGACGGTCAGCAGCTTGCTGATGTCCTCGAAGTGCAGACCGGTGGTCGGCTCGTCCAGGACGTAGACCGTACGGCCGGTGGAGCGGCGCTGGAGCTCGCTGGCGAGCTTGACACGCTGCGCCTCACCACCGGAGAGGGTGGTGGCGGACTGGCCGAGCCGGACGTAGCCGAGGCCGACGTCCTTGAGCGTCTTCATGTGCCGGGAGATCGCGGGCACCGCCTCGAAGAAGTCGGTGGCCTCCTCGATCGGCATGTTCAGCACGTCGGCGATGGACTTGCCCTTGTAGTGGACCTCCAGGGTCTCCCGGTTGTACCGGGCGCCGTGGCAGACCTCGCACGGGACGTAGACGTCCGGGAGGAAGTTCATCTCGATCTTGATGGTGCCGTCGCCCGCGCAGTTCTCGCAGCGGCCGCCCTTGACGTTGAACGAGAACCGGCCGGGCAGGTACCCCCGGACCTTGGCCTCGGTGGTCTCGGCGAACAGCTTGCGGATGTGGTCGAAGACACCGGTGTACGTCGCCGGGTTCGACCGCGGGGTGCGGCCGATGGGCGACTGGTCGACGTGCACGACCTTGTCGACGAGGTCGTCGCCGTCCACCCGCGTGTGCCGCCCGGGAACGTTGCGGGCGCCGTTCAGCTCGCGTGCGAGGTGGGTGTACAGGATGTCGTTGACCAGTGTCGACTTGCCGGAGCCGGAGACACCGGTGACGGCCGTGAAGACACCGAGCGGGAAGGACACGTCGATGTCCCGCAGGTTGTTCTCGCGGGCGCCGCGCACGACGAGCTGCCGGGACGGGTCGCGCGGACGCCGGACGTCGGGCAGCGGGATGGCCTTCTTGCCGGACAGGTACAGGCCGGTCTGCGACTCGGCGTTGTCGAGCAGCTCCTTCACGGAGCCGCTGTGCACCACCTTGCCGCCGTGCTCGCCGGCGCCCGGGCCGATGTCGACGATCCAGTCGGCGACCTTGATGGTGTCCTCGTCGTGCTCGACGACGATGAGCGTGTTGCCCATGTCACGGAGCCGGACCAGGGTCTCGATCAGCCGGTGGTTGTCCCGCTGGTGCAGGCCGATGGAGGGCTCGTCGAGGACGTAGAGGACGCCGACGAGGCCGGAGCCGATCTGGGTGGCCAGCCGGATGCGCTGGGCCTCGCCGCCGGAGAGGGTGCCCGCCGCGCGGTTGAGCGACAGGTAGTCCAGGCCGACGTCGACCAGGAAGCGCAGCCGCTCGTTGACCTCCTTGAGCACGCGCTCGGCGATCTTCTTGTCGCGGTCGCTGAGCCTCAGCTCGCCCAGGAAGTCGGCGCAGTCGCTGATGGACATCGCGGAGACCTCGGCGATGGACTTGCCCATGACCGTGACCGCGAGGATCAGCGGCTTCAGCCGGGTGCCCTCGCAGGTGGGGCATGGCACCTCGCGCATGTAGCCCTCGAAGCGCTCCCGGCTGGAGTCGCTCTCGGCCTCGCTGTGCCGGCGCTTGACGAAGGGGATCGCGCCCTCGAAGGCCGTGGTGTACCGGCGCTCGCGGCCGTACCGGTTGCGGTAGCGGACCTCGACCTGGGTCTTGTGGCCGTACAGCAGGGCCTTCCTGGCGCGCTGCGGCAGGCCGGCGAAGGGGATGTCCGTCCGGAAGCCCAGGGCGTCGGCGAGGGCGCCGATCAGGCGGGCGAAGTAGTCCTTGGTGTGGCCGTGCGACCAGGGGTGGATGGCACCCTCGTCCAGGGACTTGTCGGGGTCCGGGACGATCAGCTCCGGGTCGACCTCCATGCGGGTGCCGATGCCGGAGCAGTCGGGGCAGGCGCCGAAGGGCGAGTTGAAGGAGAACGAACGCGGCTCCAGCTCCTCGAAGGAGAGGTCGTCGTACGTGCAGTACAGGTGCTCGGAGAACATGCGCTCGCGCTCGGGGTCGTCCTCGGGGAGGTCGACGAAGTCGAGCACGACCATGCCGCCGGACAGGCCGAGCGCGGTCTCCACGGAGTCGGTGAGCCGGCGCTTGGCGGACTCCTTCACCGTGAGGCGGTCGATGACCACCTCGATGGTGTGCTTCTCCTGCTTCTTCAGCGTGGGCGGGGTGGCGAGCTGGATGGTCTCGCCGTCCACCCGCGCCCGGGAGTAGCCCTTGGTCTGGAGGTCGGCGAAGAGGTCGACGAACTCGCCCTTGCGCTCGCGCACCAGCGGCGACAGCACCTGGAAGCGGCTGCCCTCGGGCAGCTCGAGGACCCGGTCGACGATGGCCTGCGGCGACTGGCGGGAGATCGGCCGGCCGCACTCGGGGCAGTGCGGCTTGCCGATGCGCGCGAAGAGCAGCCGCAGGTAGTCGTAGACCTCGGTGATGGTGCCGACCGTGGAGCGCGGGTTGCGCGAGGTCGACTTCTGGTCGATCGAGACCGCCGGGGAGAGGCCCTCGATGAAGTCGACGTCCGGCTTGTCCATCTGGCCGAGGAACTGCCGGGCGTACGAGGAGAGCGATTCCACGTAGCGCCGCTGGCCCTCGGCGAAGATCGTGTCGAAGGCCAGGGAGGACTTGCCCGACCCGGACAGGCCCGTGAAGACGATGAGCGAGTCGCGTGGCAGGTCGAGCGAGACGTTCTTCAGGTTGTGCTCGCGCGCGCCACGGACGATGAGACGGTCGGCCACGCCGGTCCGCACCTTTCTTGAGAGAAGTGACAGGGGCGGGGCCCCCGTCTTTCTCAGACTAGGGGGAGCCACTGACAACGCCGGTCGGATTCACGGGTTGTCAACAAACCCCGGCTCTCCAGCATGCCCGACGCCATCTCCGACCATATAGCACGCGCATTCGATTTACGGGCGGAGTCCGCCTCCTTCACCCGAAGGGGTGGCACGTTCTAGGGTCAGCACCATGACGGATCATGCGCATGACCTGGTCTCTGTACAGGACGCCACCGAGCGGCTGCTCAGCGCGGTCGGCAAACTGGACAACGCGAGCGTGACCGAGCAGTCACGACTTCCCGGCTGGTCCCGGGGACACGTCCTCGCCCACCTCGCCCGCAACGCGGACGCCCTGGCGAACGTTTTCGAGGGCCGGCCCATGTACGTCAGCGCCGAGGCCCGCGACGCCGACATCGAGCGGGACGCCCCGCGCCCGCTCGACGCGCAGCTCGCGGACGTGCGCGAGAGCGCGGCCCGTTTCCAGCGGGCGGCGGCCGCAGTGGCCGACTGGACGCGCACCGTCGCGCTGCGGGGCGGGGTTACCGACACCGCCTCCCGGGTGCCGTTCCGGCGCTGGATCGAGGTCGAGCTGCACCACGTGGATCTGGGGATCGGCTACGAGCTGGAGGAGCTGCCGGCGCAGTTCGCGGAGCGGGAGACCGGCTTCCTCGCCGAGCGGTTCACCGGGCACCCGGACGTGCCGCCGACCCGGATCACGGACGGTACGCGCGCGTGGCGCACGGGACGGGCGGCGGACGTCCCCGAGGTCACCGTCACCGGCGGCCGGGCGGACCTGCTCGGCTGGCTCGCGGGCCGACGGGACGGCTCGGACCTCACGGTGACCGGCGGGCCGCTCCCGGCCCTTCCTCCGCTGTAGCGGCGCCGCCCGCGGGTCCCCGGCCGCACCTGACCGCACTAGGCTGGCCGCCATGACGTACAGCGGAGAGGTGAGGGTCGGCGGACCCGCCGACGTGCACGAGCTCAAGGACCTGATGATCACCAAGATCGCGGTCGGCCCGATGAACAACAACGCCTATCTGCTGCGCTGCCGGGCCACCGACGAGCAGTTGCTGATCGACGCCGCCAACGACGCCGAGACGCTGCTCGGCACGATCGGCGCCGACGGCATCGCGTCCGTCGTCACCACCCACCGGCACGCCGACCACTGGCAGGCGCTGGCCGAGGTGGTCGCCGCCACCGGCGCCCGCACCTACGCCGGCCGGCACGACGCCGAGGGCATCCCCGTCCCCACCCACGTCCCGGTGGACGACGGCGACACCGTCCGGGTGGGGCGCGTACGTCTCACCGCGCGCCACCTCGTCGGGCACACGCCGGGTTCGATCGCCCTGGTCTACGACGACCCGCACGGGCATCCCCATGTGTTCACCGGGGACTGCCTCTTCCCGGGCGGGGTGGGCAACACCCGCAAGGATCCCGAGGCGTTCGCGAGCCTGATCCGGGACGTCGAGACGAAGATCTTCGGCCCGCTGCCGGACGAGACGTGGGTCTACCCGGGACACGGCGACGACACCACGCTGGGCGCGGAACGCCCGCACCTGCCGGAGTGGCACGCGCGGGGGTGGTGACCGCCCGGTGGGCCAGGGCCGTCGGCGGGGCGCGCGCCCGGCGTGAACGCCGCACGCGCCCCGTGTGAACACTTCGCACGCGCCGGCCCCGTACGCGCGCTCCCGGCGCACGTCACCGCGCAGTCAACTGGTGGCACTCCCCGCACGGGACGACGCGTCCCGTGCGGTTCGGGCCGCCGGTCTTCTTCCCCGCTCCTGCACCGTCCCCGGCCGGCGGCCCGGTGGAGACAGCGGGCCGGGCAGCCGGGTCAGGCCTGGGTCCGGCCCGTGCCGGCCAGCGCGGCGACCCGCTCCACGCCGAACACGTACCCCTGCACCCCGCAGCCCGCGATGACCCCGTCGGCCCGCTGCGACACGTAGGAGTGGTGCCGGAACGGCTCGCGCTGGTGGATGTTGGAGATGTGGACCTCCACCACCGGCAGCCCGTCGCAGGTGTTGAGGGCGTCCAGGATCGCGACGGACGTGTGCGAGTAGGCGGCCGGGTTGATCACGATCCCGCAGTGGTTCTGGCGCGCCTCGTGGATCCAGTCGACGAGTTCGCCCTCGTGGTTGGACTGTCGGAAGTCCACCGTGCCGCCGTGCGCACCCGCCGCCTTGGTGCACAGGGCCTCGATGTCGGCCAGGGTGTCGGACCCGTAGATCTCCGGCTGGCGCTGGCCGAGCAGGTTCAGGTTGGGGCCGTTGAGGATCATGATGGGGGCGTTGGCCAGGGTGCGGGGCACGGTTCCTCCGGTCCGTCGGGTGGGCGGTCCGCCGGACCGCTGTCCGACTTGGTCTATCACGGCGCCCGCCCGGCGCATCACTGTCGTCCGCCGCCCCGCGCACCCCCTGAGCGCCCCGTAACCGCCCATCACCGAGGGTAGTTGGCGCAGCATGCACGAAGTACGCGCCACCAAGGCGCCCTCCATGCCGCGGCTGGCCACCGCCGCGCTCGCCGGCACCGCGATCGAGTTCTACGACTTCTTCGTCTACGGCACCGCGGCGGCCCTGGTGCTGGGACCGCTGTTCTTTCCGACGATCTCCCCGCTGGCGGGCACGCTGGCCGCCTTCGGCACATTCGGTGTCGGCTTCGTGGCCCGGCCGCTGGGGTCGGTCCTGTTCGGGCACATCGGGGACCGGCACGGACGCCGTCCGGTCCTCGTCCTGTCGCTGCTGCTGACCGGGGTGTCGACGGTCGCGGTCGGCTGTGTGCCGACGTACGGGACGATCGGGGTGGCGGCGCCGCTGCTGCTGATCGCGCTGCGTTTTCTGCAAGGGCTGGGGCTTGGCGGCGAGTGGGGCGGCGCGGTGCTGCTGACCGCGGAGCACGCGCCGCCCGAGCGGCGCGCACTGTGGTCGAGCTTTCCGCAGGTCGGACCGGCCCTCGGATTCCTGCTCGCCAACGGCGTGGTACTGGCGCTCTCCGCGTCGCTGTCCGAGGCGCAGTTCGCCCAGTGGGGGTGGCGGGTGCCGTTCTGGGCGGCGGGCGTACTGGCCCTGGTCGGCCTGTGGCTGCGGTCCTCGCTCGCCGAGAGCCCTCGCTTCCTGGAACTGGACGACCGCGCGCGCGTCCCGCTCGCCGAGGTGGTGCGGGACCACTGGCGGCTGGTCCTGCTGACCGCCGGGGCGCTGGCGATCGGGTACGCCGTCTTCTACGCCGTCTCGACCTGGTCCCTGGCCTACGGGACGGAGCGGCTCGGGGTGGACCGGAGCGTGATGCTGGTCTGCATCATGGCCGCGGTGGTGGTGAAGGGAGCGCTCACGCCGGTGTTCGCGCTGCTCAGTGACCGCTACGGACGCCGGCCGATGTGCCTGGCCGGATGCGGGGCGGCGGCCGTGTGGATGTTCCCGATGGTCGCGCTCCTGGCGACCGGCGCGCCGCTGTTGATGTTCCTGGGCTTCCTGGGGGCCATGCTCGCCTTCATCACCATGTTCTCGGTGATCGCGGCGTATCTGCCGGAGCTGTACGAGCCCCGGGTGCGCTGTACGGGTGCCGCGGTGGGGTACAACCTCGGTGGCGTGGTGGGCGGCGCTCTCACTCCCATCGTGGCGACGGCCCTGGCGGAGCAGGGTGGCCGGGTGCCGTGGGCCGTGGGCGCGTATCTGACGGCGATCGCGCTGCTCAGCCTGGGCTGTTTCGCCCTGCTGCCGGAGACGCGTCCGGCACCGGTGGCGGTGGCGGAGCCCGTGTCGGGGTGACCGGAAGCGGGAGCTGTGCACGGCACATCGCCGGCACCGCTCCCGCCGCCCGAACCGTCCCGCGGGTCAGACGTCGACGCTGTCCTTCGGAGCGTCCTCGTCCCGGGCGTCGGCCGCTTCGGCCGCCGCCTGCTTCCTGGTCGCCCGCAGACTGGTGATGGTGGTGACGATCAGGACCGAGCAGATCACGCCGAGCGAGACCGGGATACTGATCTCGGGGACGTGGACACCGGACTCGTGCAGCGCGTGCAGGACGAGCTTGACTCCGATGAACCCGAGGATGATCGACAGGCCGTAGGAGAGGTGCACCAGCTTCCTCAGCAGACCGCCGATGAGGAAGTACAGCTGCCTCAGGCCCATCAGGGCGAAGGCGTTGGCCGTGAACACGATGTACGGGTCCTGGGTGAGACCGAAGATCGCGGGGATCGAGTCCAGGGCGAAGAGCACGTCGGTGGTGCCGATCGCGAGCATCACGACCAGCATCGGGGTCATGACCCGCTTGCCGTTCTGCTGGATCCACAGCTTGGTGCCGTGGTAGCGGTCGGCCACGCCGAAGCGGCGTTCGGCGGCCTTGAGCAGCTTGTTCTCCTCGTACTCCTCGTCCTCCTCGTCGGCCCTGGCCTCCTGGATGAGCTTCCAGGCGGTGTAGATCAGGAATGCCCCGAAGATGTAGAAGACCCAGGCGAAACTGGCGATGATCGCGGCGCCGGCGGCGATGAACACGGCCCTGAGCACCAGGGCTATGAGGACGCCTACGAGGAGCACTCGCTGCTGGTACTGCGAGGGCACCGCGAACTTGGCCATGATGAGGACGAAGACGAAGAGATTGTCGACGCTCAGGGACTTCTCGGTGATGAAGCCCGCGAAGAACTCACCGGCGGGCTGGCCGCCGCCGAAGAGGAGCAGGCCGAGACCGAACAGCGCGGCCAGGGCGATCCAGACACCCGTCCAGATCCCGGCTTCCTTGATCGACACGTCGTGCGGTTTGCGGCCGATGAAGAAATCGACCGCGATGAGGGCGGCAAGGCCCAGGATGGTCAGGACCCACAAGGTCGTCGTAACTTCCACTGCGCCTCCGGCAGTACGTAACGGCAGGTGTCAGCGTCGTCGCTGCCGGAGGTCTCTTCCACCCGGTCCTCCGATGCGCGAAAGGCACTCGGAACCACGGGCCGACGCCCCGGGATCTGGCCTGATCCGTATTGACGGGTACGCCGCAGCAGACAGGGAGTACTCCCCTCCGTAGAAAAAACAGTACCCCAATCACCAAGGATTGGTAAAGAGTTTCGCTAATTAAGACCAAAAGCGCAGGTGGGAGACCTTTACCAGTTCTTGGTCAGTGGAGCGTCCGCCAGTGCCAGCCAGTGGTCACCCGCAGGCGGCGGCGACCTGGGCGAGCACCTGTCGCAGCACCTGGCTGCCGGGCGGCACGAGCGGCGGCTCGTAGATCCAGGCGTGGCCGACCCAGGGGTCGGCGAGGTGGTCGTCGGCCACCGGGGTCAGGCGCAGCAGCGCGCGCCAAAGTGGGTCGAGCAGCGGACCGTAGCCGGCGGAGTCCTCGCGGTCGGCGACCATCATCAGATGGACACCGGAGGACGGTCCCTGGTCCGCCAGGTAGCGCAGCTGGTTCACCGCACGGTCGTCGAAGCCGTGCGGGAAGTCGTTGACGATCAGCAGTCGCTGGGAGGTGTCGAAGCCGGGCGGCAGTGCGTCGGCGGCGCCGCCGCGCACCGCCATCTGCACCAGGTCGACGCGCTGGGTGAGCCGGGCGAGTACGTCCGCGACCCCCGCGGCGCCGACTGCCGGGGGCGCCGCGAGCACGCCGGAGCGCAGCAGCGGGGCCAGCGCCCGCGCTCCCGATCCGGCCGCGTCGACGACCTCCACGGTGAACTCGCCCGGCGGGTGGACGGCGAGCAGCCGGGCCGCGTGCGCCACCGCCACGTCCAGGGCCAGGTCCCTTGGTTCGTGGGAGTCGGCGAACGATTCGTGCGAGTCGGCGAAGGAGCCGTCGGGCGGCCCGGCGCGTCCGCTGTCGATCCACAGCCCTCGCTCCAGCGGCAGCCTGACCAGCATCGGAATGCGTACCGGGTCGGCTTCGGGGAGATGGAGGTCCCCCAGACGCAGGGCCATGGGGCTTTCCACCGGCACCCGGTAGCCGTGCCAGGCCGGGCTGTCCCAGCGGGCGTAGGCCGGCGGCAGGGCCGTCTCGACCACCTGGGACTCCGCGGCGAGCTGGGCGACGTCCCGGTCGAGGACCTCCCTGGCCCGCGTGACGAGCTCCTCGTACCGCGCACGGGCCGTCTCGCGGGCGGCGTCCCCCTGTCTCCCGACGCGACCGCTCGGATCGGACAGGGCCTGGTCGAGTTCCTTCTCCCTGCGGGAGTCCGCGAAGTCGACGGCGCTGCGACAGGCGGCCACGCTGCGGGCGAGGTCCTCGAACATGCCCCACACCTGGTTGTAGAGCCGTTCGTCCATGGACCAGCCGGTGGCATCGCCCGCGACGGGCGGGGCGGGCTGCCCGGGGGGCGGTGCGGGAACGGGCTGCCCCGGGGCGAGTGCCGGAGCGGCCGGCACGGGCCGGTCCGGGACCCGTGGGGGCGCGCCGGGCGGTGACTGGCCTGGGACCGGTGCCGGTCCGGCGGACGCGGGAGGTGGCGGAGCCGTGCTCTGGCGCCGCGGATGGCTGTAGTCGATGGGTTCGCTGCCCGTGGTGCCCGTGGTGGCATCGCCGATCCCTGGTCCCGGCTGTCCTGACGGTCCCGGCTGTCTTGGACCACCGTCAGGTCGTACTCCGGGCTGACCTGGACCATCGCCAGTCCGAAGCCCCTGCTGTCCCGGACCGTCACCGGCCCGAAGCCCTGGCTGTCCCGGACCGTCACCGGCCCGAAGCCCTGGCTGTCCCGGACCGTCGTCGGCCTGCGGCCCCGGCTGTCCCGGACCGTCGTCGGTCTGCGGCCCGATCGCCGATGCGGGCGGCACGAGGTCCGTGCTCCTCGGAGCGACGCCGCCGCGGTCGGCAGCCGTCCCCGGAGTGGCGGTCTGCCGGGCGCGGTGGCTGTCGCTGTCGGCCGGGGGCGGAGGCTGGGGCACCGAGCGGGCCCGATCCCTGGCCACCGCCTCCTGAATGGCGCCGGCCAAGGATCGGGCCTCGGGCAGCCGCCGGTCGGTGAGCAGTTCGGTGAATCCGCCCGCGTAGCCCTGACCGATGGCGCGTACCTTCCAGGCGCCCTGTCTGCGGTAGAACTCCAGGGCGATGACGGCGGTCTCGGCGTCCAGACCGGTGAGGGTGTAGCTGGCGATCTCGGCGCCGTCCGGGTCGGTGACGGCGACGAAGGGGGCGGCGACGGCCCCGAAGCGGTCCGGCCCGCTCCGGTCGGCGTCGGGGAGGGCGAGCAGCACGTCCACGCGGTGCGCCGTGTCCGGGACGGCATCCAGGTCGACGGTGAGGCGGTGGTCGGCGGCCGCCCGGCGGGGGACCTCCAGGCCGGGCAGGGCGGGTGCGCCGGGATGGGCCACCCACTCGACGCCCGGAATGCTGCCGTCGGCGTCGCCGAGGGTGACCGCGGCCACGACCGGGGTGCCGGCCGAGACACGGACCTCCAGGCAGGTCCGGGACAGCGGGTGGTTCTGTCCCCGCACCAGCTCGGCCGTCATCGCCTTCTCCCCCGTGTCACCGGTCTGCAACCGGCCCTACGTCATCCGCCGCGTTCCCGCGTTCCACCGCTGCTGCCGCATCGCGCATCCCCGGCCGGTCGGCCGACCGACCGACCGGAAACGTCCTGGGGGGGGCGGCCCGCAGATGTACTGGCGATGTACTAGAGAACCGGCAGGATCGCCGGCATCAGGTCCTGGAAGGTGCGGCCGTTGGCCGAGGAGCCGAGGGCGGTCATCGTCCAGCCCGGTCCGGCCCGGTGCACCTTCGCCATGACCTGCGCCGTGTACGCTCCGCCGCCGGCCAGGGTGTAGCGGGCGAGTTCCTGGCCGTTGGTCTCGTCGACCAGGCGGCAGAAGGCGTCCTGCACCTCCTGGAAGGTCTGGCCCGTGAAGGAGTTCACGGTGAAGACGATCTGGTCGATGTGGACCGGGACGCGCTGGAGGTCGACGAGGATCGCCTCGTCGTCGCCGCCCTGGCCGACGCCGCCCACGAGGTTGTCCCCGGTGTGGCGCACCGAGCCGTCGTCGCTCACCAGGTGGCGGAAGAAGACGACGTCGACCGGCTGCTTGTCCGCGAACAGCACGGCGGAGGCGTCCAGGTCGATCTCCCGCGTGCGCGACCCGAACAGGCCGCGCCGGGGAGCCGCCTGCCAGCCGAGGCCCATGCGCACCGACGTCAGGCTGCCGCCGCCGGCCTTCTCCAGGCTGATGGCCTGACCCTTGGTCATGTTGACGGTCACGCGCTGATTCCCCTCTCGAGCGGTCCCCTGCCGCGACGCCCGCGGTTGCCCAGAACCCTACGCAGGGGCACTGACAGCGCCGTACCCCGGTTCGCGCTTTGTGTCGGTCCTGCAACACAGCGCGTGTCCGGGCACGCCATCAGGCCAGGCCGGCCTCCCGCATCTGACGCAGTTCCTTCTTCATCTCCGAGACCTCGTCCCGCAGCCGGGCCGCGACCTCGAACTGGAGCTCCGCCGCGGCGGCCCGCATCCGTGCGGTCATCTCCTCGATCTGCTCCGCCAGCTCGGCCGCGGGACGGTCGGTCGGAACCGTCTCCCCCGGCTTCTTCCTGCCGGACCTGCCGCCGCCCGCGGCCTTCCCGCCGAGTGCGGGGACGGGAGCCTTGGCGCCCTTCCCGTCCTTGCCCTGGCCGCGGTACCCGGAGCCGAGCAGTTGTTCGGTGTCGACGTCCTCGCGGGCGATCTGCGCGACGATGTCGTTGATCTTCTTGCGCAGCGGCTGGGGATCGATGCCCCTCGCCTTGTTGTAGGCGACCTGCTTCTCCCGGCGGCGGTTGGTCTCGTCGATGGCCTTCGCCATCGCCGGGGTGATCTTGTCGGCGTACATGTGGACCTGGCCGGAGACATTGCGCGCCGCGCGGCCGATGGTCTGGATCAGGGAGGTGCCGGAGCGCAGGAAGCCCTCCTTGTCCGCGTCGAGGATCGCCACCAGGGACACCTCGGGCAGGTCGAGGCCCTCGCGCAGGAGGTTGATGCCGACCAGCACGTCGTACTCACCGGCGCGCAATTCGCGCAGCAGTTCGACGCGGCGCAGGGTGTCGACGTCGCTGTGCAGATAGCGCACCTGGATGCCGAGCTCCAGGAAGTAGTCGGTGAGATCCTCGGCCATCTTCTTGGTGAGCGTGGTGACCAGGACGCGCTCGTCCTTCTCGGTGCGGGTGCGGATCTCGTGCACCAGGTCGTCGATCTGGCCCTCGGTGGGCTTGACAACGACCTCGGGGTCGACGAGGCCGGTCGGGCGGATGATCTGCTCGACGACGCCGTCCGAGCGGGACAGCTCGTACTGCCCGGGGGTGGCCGACAGGTAGACCGCCTGTCCGATGCGCTCCTGGAACTCCTCCCACTTCAGCGGGCGGTTGTCGAGCGCCGAGGGCAGCCGGAAGCCGTGGTCGACGAGGGTGCGCTTGCGGGAGGCGTCGCCCTCGTACATGGCGCCGATCTGTGGCACGGTGACGTGCGACTCGTCGATGACCAGCAGGAAGTCGTCCGGGAAGTAGTCCAGCAGGGTGTTCGGCGGGGAGCCGGGCGAGCGGCCGTCGAAGTGCATCGAGTAGTTCTCGACGCCGGAGCAGCTGCCGATCTGGCGGAGCATCTCCAGGTCGTACGTGGTGCGCATGCGCAGGCGCTGGGCCTCCAGGAGCTTGCCCTGGCCCTCCATCTGCGCCAGCCGCTCCCCCAGCTCCTTCTCGATGTCGTTGACGGCCCGCTCCAGGCGCTCGGGGCCGGCGATGTAGTGGGAGGCCGGGAAGACGTAGAGCTGCTGGTCGTCGCTGATGATCTCGCCGGTGACGGGGTGGAGGGTGGACAGCGCCTCGATCTCGTCGCCGAACATCTCGATCCGGACGGCCAGCTCCTCGTAGACCGGGAAGATCTCGATGGTGTCGCCGCGCACCCGGAACGTGCCCCGGGTGAAGGCCATGTCGTTGCGCGTGTACTGGATGTCCACGAAGCGGCGCAGCAGTTCGTCCCGGTCGAACTCCTCGCCGACCCGGAGCGGGACCATGCGGTCGACGTACTCCTGGGGCGTACCGAGGCCGTAGATGCAGGAGACCGAGGCGACCACGACGACGTCGCGGCGGGTGAGCAGCGAGTTGGTCGCGGAGTGGCGCAGCCGCTCGACCTCCTCGTTGACCGAGGAGTCCTTCTCGATGTAGGTGTCCGACTGGGGGACGTACGCCTCGGGCTGGTAGTAGTCGTAGTACGAGACGAAGTACTCGACGGCGTTGTTCGGCAGCAGCTCGCGGAACTCGTTCGCCAGCTGGGCGGCCAGGGTCTTGTTGGGTGCCATCACCAGCGTGGGCCGCTGGAGCTTCTCGATCATCCACGCGGTGGTGGCGGACTTGCCGGTGCCGGTGGCGCCGAGCAGGACGATGTCCTTCTCGCCGGCTTCGACACGCCGGGCGAGATCGGCGATGGCCGCCGGCTGGTCGCCGCTCGGCTGGTAGGGGCTGACGACCTCGAAGGGCGCCACCGTGCGTTCGATGTGGGAAACGGGCCGCATGCCATCCACCGTACGACCCCCCACTGACAATGGGCCTCGATCAGCGGTTCTGCGGGGTCCGGGGGCGCCGCTGGGCCAGTGGGCGCCGGTACCGGAGGGCGGGGCTGCGGGGCGCGGGGCGGCGGACCGGGGCGGCGCCGGTGGGGTGGGCGGGGACGCCGGGCTTGTGGTCGGCCGGGGGCTGAGCGATCCGGCCCGTCACCATGAGCGGGTCGAACATCACGACGACCGCCGCGAGGAGGAGGAAGGCGAGCGGGCCGATCAGCATGGGCGCGAGGAGTGCGGCGGGCGAGTCGCCGGTGACGGGTGCGGACGTGCCGTGCAGATGGACGTCGAGCGCCGCCATGCCCGTGTAGTGCATGCCGGCGACCGCGAGCCCCATGATCAGGCTGGCGCCGACGGTCCACAGGAAGCCGCGGACCTGGCCGGCCGCCCACAGGGCCGCAGTGGCGGCGGCCATCGCTATGACGACGGACCCGGCGACGGTGAGGGTGTTGTACTCCAGCGTGCCGTCGAGACTCATGCTGGCCATGCCCAGGTAGTGCATCGAGGCGATGCCCAGACCGGTGATCGTGCCGCCGGTGAACAGGGCCGTTCCGCCGGCTCCCCGGTAGCCGACGATGAAGATGCCGATGCCGACCATCACGATGGCGACGGCCAGGCTCGCGAAGGTCATCGGCCGGTCGTAGCGGATCGGTGTGCCCTCGACGCTGAAGCCCATCATCGCGATGAAGTGCATGGTCCAGATGCCGGAGCCGATCGCCGCCGAGCCCAGCGCCAGCCAGCCGGGCCGCCACGACTGGGCGACCAGCATGGATCTGGTGGTGCAGCGCAGGCCGAGAGCGCCGCCGAGGCAGGCCATGAGGTAGGCCACCAGCGGTGTGACGAGTCCGTAATTGAATCCGTCGACCGTGCCTTGCATGCGCGGCAACCCTTCCGCCCTCTTACGTCCTGGCTTTCCCTGATCTGCGTCCCCCTCCCAGGACCGCTTGAGCGGCCAGGGTCCAGAGCAGTATGACCCCCACCGGAATGGTCGAACGATTCTCCGGCAAAGAATCACGGCCTTGCCGCAGTTGTGCCCTCCCGGTGAGCGCAGTTGAGCAACTCCATTCAGCCTGTGGTCATTCTGCGCCCCTCTGCCGGAGACGCTCTGCTGTCACAGTTGTGCTGTCCGTGATACCTCGACGCGAGGAGTACGCATGCACGCGCGCGCAGTTGCCGCCACGACCACCGCGCTGCTGGGAGCGGCCCTGCTGGCGCCCGCCTCCCTGGCCCAGGCGTCCCACGGCGGACCGGGGCCGGTGGTCGTCGCCCACCGGGGCGCCTCCGCGTACGCGCCGGAGAACACCCTGGCCGCCGTCGACAAGGCGGCCGAGCTGGGCATCGACTGGGTGGAGAACGACGTCCAGCGCACGAAGGACGGCGAGCTCGTCGTCATCCACGACGAGAGCCTGCGGCGCACGACCGACGTCGAGGAGGTGTTCCCCGACCGGGCGCCCTGGAACGTGAAGGATTTCACAGCCGCCGAGATCGCCCGCCTGGACGCCGGGAGCTGGTTCGGTGCCGCCTACGCGGGCGCGCGCGTGCCGACACTGGAGCAGTACGTCGGCCGGGTCGAGCGCCACCACCAGAAGCTGCTGCTGGAGATCAAGAGTCCCGAGCTGTACCCGGGCATCGAGCGGGAGACCCTCAAGGTTCTCGGCAACGAGGGGTGGCTGGACCGGCGGCACGTGTCCGGCCGGCTGGTCGTGCAGAGCTTCGGCGTGGACTGCGTGCGGACCGTGCATGAGCTGAAGCCGGCCGTCAGGACCGGGCTCCTGGGTACGCCGCGCGTGTCGGACCTGCCCGCGTACGCCGAGTTCACCGACCAGATCAATCCCTCCTACGACTCGCTCTCGCTGGGTTACGTGTCCGCGGTCCAGGCGTTCACCGGGCCGCACGGCAGGCCGCTGGAGGTCTTCGCCTGGACAGTCGACGAGGCGGCCGACGCCCGGTTGACGGCCGGGTACGGCGTCGACGGCATCATCACCAACCGGCCCGACGTGATCCGCGACGCGACGCGGGGGGAGGCGTCGGACGGGGAGGTGTAGCCGGGGAGGCGTGCCAGGTGGGGAGACGCCGAGCTCGGCGGCGTAGCCGGGCGGGGAGGGGTCGGGTGGGGAGGGGCCGGGTGGGGGGTGGCCTCGGCCGTGCTTCGGCGGCCGTGTTCCGGAGGGGGCCGCCGGTTTCGGGGGCGTTGTCAGTGGCGGGTCGTACGGTGGTGCGCATGGACAGCCATGGGCAGTACGAGCGGCGAATCGTGTGGACGGTCGTCGATACCGGCATCGGTCCGCTGCTGCTGGCCGCGACCGGCGAGGGCCTGGTCAACGTCGTGTTCCACGCCGCCGGACCGGTCCGCGACCGGGCGCTGGAGCGGCTCGCGTCCCGGCTCGGCACCGAGCCCGTGCAGGCACCCGGCGACCCGTTGCTGGCGCGGGCGGCGGAGCAGCTCACGGCGTACTTCTCCGGTGCGCGGCACTCCTTCGACCTGCCGTTGGACTGGTCGCTGATATCGGGGTTCAACCGGGAGGTACTGCGGGAGCTGGCGTCCGGTGTCCCCTACGGAACGGTCGTGGGGTACGGCGCGCTCGCCGGTCGCGTGGGCCAGCCCGGCGCGGCCCAGGCGGTGGGGGCGGCGATGGGCGCCAATCCACTGCCGGTCGTCGTGCCCTGTCACCGGGTCGTGGAGAGCGACGGCGGCATCGGGGGGTTCGGGGGCGGTCTGGAGGCCAAGCGGAAGCTGCTCGCGCTGGAGGGCGTGCTGCCCGAGCCGCTGTTCTGACGACCGCTGCGGCTGCGGGCCGTGGCCGCCGGAGCGGACCTTCGGGGTCAGGCGTAGTACCGCGCCTCGAAGATGTTCCCGTCCGGGTCGGTGAAGTAGAAGCTGCGCTTGGCCATGCCCCGGGCGCCGTAGGAGTCGTACGAGAAGTCCGAGACCGGCGATCCCTGGTCCTCCAGGCGACCGCGCAGGGCGTCGAAGTCAGCTTCCGGGAGGGACAGGCAGACGTGGTTGACCGGGTGGCCCGCGCTGTCGGCGGCGTCGGGCAGCATCCGCATCCGCGGCGCCATGGTGAGCGGCATCAGGTCGAAGATCGTCTCTTCGTTGAGTCGTACGGAGGGGAACGGCACCGTTCCCGCGGCGAACTCGGTGACCCGCAGGGGTTCCGTCCCCAGCGTCTTCTCGTAGAAGCCGACCGAGGTGAGCGGGTCGCGCACCCAGAGGACGACGTGATCGAGACGTGCCGTGTTGTCCGTCATGGTCACCAGCCTGGCCCCCGGGCCCGGGGGCTGCAAGGGGTTTGGTCGGGTGCCGTACCCGCCAGGGATGAGGGAGAGCCGACGGACAGGAGGCGTACCCGTGGTGCTGGTGGTGTCGGAAGAGGTACGGGCGGCGGTCGACTCGCGCCGGCCGGTGGTGGCCCTGGAGTCCACGATCATCGCGCACGGGCTGCCGCGCCCGCGCAACCTCCAGGTGGCGCGGGAACTGGAGGAGGCGGTTCGGCAGGAGGGTGCCGTTCCGGCGACGATCGCCGTCCTGGACGGACGGCCGCACATCGGGCTCGCGAAGGAGCAACTGGAACGGATCGCGGGTGAGGACGGCATCCGCAAGCTCGGTCACCGCGATCTGCCGCTCGCGGTGGCGGCCGGCGCGAGCGGGGCGACCACGGTCTCGGCGACCGCGTCCCTGGCGGCCCGGGCGGGCATCCGGGTCTTCGCCACCGGTGGGCTGGGCGGGGTGCACCGGCAGTGGACGGCGACGCAGGACGAGTCGGCCGATCTGGGTCTCCTGGCGCGCACCCGCGTCACCGTGGTCTGCGCCGGGGTGAAGTCGATCCTGGACGTCCCGGCGACGCTTCAACGGCTGGAGACCCTCGGGGTCGCGGTGGCCGGGTACGGTACGGACCGGTTTCCCGGGTTCTACCTGGCCGACTCGGGACATCCGGTGGACTGGACGTTGCGCACACCGCAGGAAGTGGCGGCGGTCATGCGGGCTCAGGACGCGCTCGGAACACCGGAGTCGGCGCTCATCGTCGCCCAGCCCGTGCCCGAGGCGGAACAGCTCGATCCCGAGCTGCACGCGCGAGTGCTCGCCGACGCGCTGCGCTCGTGCGCGGAGGAGGGCGTCACCGGGCAGGCGGTCACCCCCTTCCTCCTCGACCACCTGGTACGGCACACGGACGGGGCCTCGCTGAGCGCCAACCTGGCGGCGGTGCGCGGCAATGTGCGGCTGGCGGCACGGGTGGCGGCGGCCTGGACCGGGGCGTGACGGCGGGCCCGGGCGGCGCGCTGCTGGTCGTCGGGGACGTGATCACGGACATCGTCGTCCGTCCCCGCGGACCGCTGGCCGCCGGCACGGACACGGCCGCCTCGATCCGGCGGCTGCCCGGCGGGGCGGGTGCCAATGTCGCCTGCTGGGCCGCTCAGCAGGGGTGCGAGGACGTGCGGCTGCTCGGCCGGGTCGGTACGGACGCGATGGCCTGGCACGAGCGGGAGCTGGTGGCCGCGGGGGTGCGTCCCCGTCTGGTGGTGGACGGGGCGGCGCCGACGGGGACGGTCGTCTGCCTGGTCGACGCGGGCGCCTCGGCGGAGCGGACGTTCCTGACGGACAGCGGGGCGTCGCTCAGGCTGGCGCCCGACGACTGGTCGGACACGTTGCTCGACGGTGTCGCGCGGCTGCACCTGTCGGGCTACCTGCTGTTCTCGGCGCCGAGCCGCGCGCTGGTGACGGTCGTGTTGGAGGCGGCACGCGCGCGTGCGGTGCCGGTGAGTCTGGATCCCGCGTCGGCCGGTTTCCTCGCGGAGCTGGGCGCCGACCGCTTCCGCTCCCTCGTCCAGGGGGTGGAGGTGCTGCTGCCGAGTCAGGACGAGGCGTGTCTGCTCACAGGACTGTCCCGGACTGCCGACGCGGCGGCGGAGCTGAGCCGTCAGGTGCCGTGGGTGGTCGCCAAGCTGGGCGCGCAAGGAGCGCTGGTGGCGCGCGGCGGTACCGTGCGCGCCCGGGTCCGCGCCGTGCCGGCGACCCCTCGGGACACCACGGGGGCGGGTGACGCCTTCACCGGGGCGTTCCTCGCGGCCCTGCTGTCGGGTGCGGAGCCGGAGGACGCGGCGGCGCGGGGGTGCCGGGCGGGTGCGGAGGCGGTCGAACGGGTGGGCGGCCGACCCACCCGTCGCGGTACCCGGCCTTCGGTGCGCGATGGGCGACCCTCGGTGCGTGATGAGCAACCTTCGGTGTGGGATGTGCGGGCGTCACCGTGACGGGGTGCGGTCGTCGCTGCGATGGGGTGCGGTCGTCGCCGCGACGGGGGGGGCGTCGCCGCGACAGGGGGCGGTCGTCGCCGCGACAGGGTGCGGTGGTAGCTCCAGAGCCCCGTCGGGGTGGCCACTGCGACGGCGACGAGGTGGTCGCCATGCCTGGAGCGAAGGTGTCGCCGTTGCGGATTCCGGAGGCTGATGCGCGGCTGCCGGACGCGCTGTTCGTCGGGCGCCGGAGCCTGAAGGCCGGGTGCGCGGAGTCCAGGGCGGAGGAACGTGTCGGCGGGCCGCGGTGCCCGGGCCGCCGCGCCCCTCGGACATGCGAGCAAGCCCCGGTCGGCGACGGTCCGCCGGTGCCCGGGGCTGCGCCCCGCTCCACTACGCCTTGCGCCCCCACGCCGAGATCATGGGGGCCGTGGCCAGGTCCATGGAGCCCGAGGCGACGTTCGCGAGATGGCGGTCGATGTCCTGGTCGGTGGCGAGACCCGCGGTCACGAGCTGGTCGCGGACCTGTCGGATCGTGGCGGACTCCAGGGCGGCGCAGGCGGGTGACGTCACCGGGAAGTGCGCGTCCGCCTCGACCCGGCGCAGACCGGCCTCCCGCAGCAGCCGCGGCAGCTGCCGGCCGTAGGAGAGGTCGGCGCCCCGGCGGGCCAGCAATTTGCGGAAACCGTGCCGCAGCTGGTTCGCCAGTTGCTGCTCGGGCCCGTACTCGTCGGGGCACAGCAACGGCTGGAGCGCCGGGTCGGCGTCTTCCAGCAGCAGGCGCCCGCCGGGGCGCAGGGCCTTGACCATGGACCGCAATGCCCTTTCCCGTTCCGGCACATGAACAAGTACGAGCCTGGCGTGCACCAGGTCGAAGTTCTCACCCGGCGGGTCCTGGGTGCCCACGTCGTGCACCCGCGCCTCGACCGGTGGCCGGGCGGCCGGGCCGAGCCGCGAGATGTCGATGTCGGTCGCGACAACCCGTCCCGTGGGGCCCACCTTCTTGGCCAGCCAGGAGACCACGGAGGTGCCGCCGGCTCCGACCTCCCAGCAGCGCCAGCCCGGTCCGATGCCCATCGCTGTGAAGTGCCGGAAGGTCGTGGGGTCGAAGAGGGTGGCGAAGGCATCGAAACGCTCCGCCGCCTCGGTCTGCCGGTTGTCGAGGAGATATCCGTCGGTTGCCGTCATGCGCCGATCATCCCAGTTGACCGGCTTGCCGGAAGTGGCCGACGCTCCGGTGGGACCGGCTGTCCACTCCCGGACCCGGTTGGTTTTCCACAGCCGGACACTGCCGGTCGCACAGCCGGACTCTGCCGGTCACACAGCCGTATGCGGCCGGTTGTCCACAGCCGGGAACCAAATGGAATCTCCCCTTCCCACAGGCCCACCCGTGGCTCGTGCCGGACTGGCAGACTGGCGCGGCAGGCGCGGGAAGCACGGCGCACGGGGATGCACGCAAGGAGATCCGTATGTCCATGGCAGGAAATCTGCGGAAGGTCACGAGCCTCGGCAGGGGCGGAGGCCTCCGTCGCGTGGCGAGGCTCGCCCGCCGGCGCCCGCGCGTCGACCTCAGCCATCCCGCGCGCTCCCCACTGGGCTCTTCGGTGGTCAACTGCGTGACGTACCGGGACGGAGTCCGCGTGCCCGGAGGCGTCGGTCTGGTGGACGCGGTGGAGCGGGTCCGCAAGCGCGGGGACGGCTTCGTCTGGCTTGGGCTGCACGAGCCGACGGACGAGGAGTTCGCGGACATCGCGGAGCTCTTCGATCTCCATCCGCTGGCGGTCGAGGACGCGGTCGAGGCCCACCAGCGTCCGAAGCTGGAGCGGTACGGGGACACGCTCTTCGCGGTCTTCAAAACGGTCTGTTACGTCGAGCACGAGGAGCTGACGGCCACCAGCGAGGTGGTGAACACCGGCGAGATCATGGTCTTCACCGGCCAGGACTTCGTGGTGACCGTGCGGCACGGACGGCACGGCTCGCTGGGGCCGCTGCGCGAGGAGCTGGAATCCGATCCCCAGCAGCTCGCCAAGGGGCCTTCGGCGGTACTGCACGCGGTCGCGGACCACGTCGTCGACGACTTCCTCACCGCCATCGACGCGGTGCAGGCGGATGTCGACCTCGTCGAGACAGCCGTGTTCGCGGAGGACGGCGCGCGGCTCGACCCGGGGCGGATCTACCAGCTCAAGCGCGAACTCCTGGAGCTGAAGCGGGCGGTGGTACCGCTCGGCCGGCCGCTGGAGGAACTGGCCACCCGGCCGATCCGGGTCGTCGCCCCGGAGATACAGGCCTACTTCCGCGATGTCTCCGACCACCTGCTGCGGGCCACGGAGCAGATAGCCGCCTTCGACGAACTGCTCAACTCCATCCTCCAGGCACACCTCGCGCAGGTCACGGTCGCGCAGAACGAGGACATGCGGAAGATCACTGCCTGGGCGGCGATCGTCGCCGTGCCGACCATGGTCTGCGGGGTGTACGGCATGAACTTCGACCACATGCCGGAGCTGGGGTGGCGGTACGGCTACGGCCTGGTCCTCGGGGTGATAGCCGTCGCCTGTCTGACGCTGTACCGGGGCTTCCGGCGCAACGACTGGCTCTGAATTCCGTTCGGACACTTCGGACACAACGGAGCCAATGACCGGGGCGGTGAGGGCACGTCAGCCGTTCCAGGCGGGGTGCCGCGGGTCGTCGGCACGGACCAAGATGTCCGCGGCACCGGCGGGGTCGGTCTCCTGTTCGTAGCGTTCGAAGGCGGGCAGCGTCCACCGCTCGGCCTCGGCGGTACGGCGGCGCAGTGCACCGGGGGTGAGGAGGAAGTGGACGCTCAGGTCGAGGGGGAACCAGTGGCGCAGGAGGAAGGGCCCGTGCAGCAGCAGGATCCCGCCGGGCGGGAGGTGGACATAGGAACTGCGGGTGGCACGGTCGGTGACCGGGTCCCAGAGGTCGGGCAGGACCCGTCCGTCGCCGCCCGGTTCGAGAGGGGTGAAGACCTCCCGCCACAGAGCGCGGGTGTCGTACCAGCCGTCGTAGTACGAGTCGGCGTCCTGGCGGCCGTATTCGAGGCGGAGGGAGGCGGGGCGCAGAAAGCCGTCCGTGCCGACGATCGCAGCGGGCCGCCCGAGGGGGCGCAGCGCTTCGGCGACCCGCTCGGCGAGGTCACCTGGACGGGCCGCCGGGGCTCCGTCGAGGGCGACGCGGCACCAGGGAGCGCCGTCGGCCGGTTTCAGGTCGAGCAGACGCTCGGCGAGCAGGTCGCCGAGCCGGTCCCAGGTGATCGCTTCCCATCCCACAGCACCCATCATGCGCCAGGCCCGAAAGGCCGGAACCAGGGGCACGGGCACGCCCACGGACGCGGACCCGGCACAAGCACACAGCCACAGCCACAGCCACAGGCACAGGCACAGGCACAGGCACAGGCGAACGCCCGGGTACGGCACGCATGCGGCTCGGGGCGGCGATGACGAGAGAACAAGTCACGAGGGGACGGATGACAACGACGTTCATCGAGAAGCGGGGGCGGGCATGATCGAGGGACCGTACTTCGTGCTGACGGTGCTGGGGGTGCTGAGTACGGGGCTGGTGGCTGGCGTCTTCTGCGGCTTCTCGACCTTCGTCATGCGCGGGCTGGCCGCTGTGCCGCCCGCACAGGGCATGGCGGCGATGCAAGCGATCAACGTGGCCGCGGTGGCACCGCCGTTCATGGTCCTGTTCGTCGGGTCGGCGCTGCTGTGCGCGGTGCTCGCCGTGGTGACCTTCGTGCTCTGGCCGGACGTGGGCACCGTGGAACTGCTGCTGGGCAGCGGACTGCACCTGGTCGGCTCGTTCGGGCTCACCGTGGCCGTTCATGTGCCCCGCAACGACGCGCTGGCCCGGCTGCGGCCGGACAGTGCGGAGGCGGCCGCGTACTGGCCGAGGTACGTACGCGAGTGGACGGCGTGGAATCACGTCCGTACGGCGGCGTCGGCCGGGGCGGCGGTGTCCTACATGGCGGCCCTCACCTGAGCGACGACGGGTGGCGACGGGTGGCGACGGGTGGCGACGAGACGGTGCCGTCATGGCCGACCGGAGGACCCTCGTGACCGGCCGCAGGGGCCGGGCGGCCGCCCTGCGGGGGTCGCCGGCCGGACGTATCGTGACAGAAAGTGCGGCCGACGACGCACGGCCTGCCCCGCGTACGCAAGGAAGACGGCCATGGCCGACCCCAAGGGATTCATCACCACGCCCCGCCAGGAGTGGCCCCGCAGGCCGGTGGCGGAACGGGTCCGTGACTGGGACGAGGTGTATGTCCCGGGGGCGCTGCTGCCGATCGTCAGCAAGCAGGCCGACCGCTGCATGGACTGCGGCATCCCCTTCTGCCACGAGGCCTGTCCGCTCGGCAACCTGATCCCCGAGTGGAACGACCTGGTCTCCCGGGAGGACTGGCGGGCGGCGAGCGACCGGCTGCATGCCACGAACAACTTCCCGGAGTTCACGGGCCGGTTGTGCCCGGCGCCGTGCGAGGCGGGGTGTGTGCTGGCGATCAACCAGCCGGCTGTCACGATCAAGAACGTCGAGTGTGCCATCGCCGACCGGGCGTGGGAGGAGGGCCTGACACCGCCGTGCCCGCCGGACCGGCTGTCCGGCCGGACGGTGGCGGTCATCGGGTCCGGGCCCACGGGGCTCGCGGTGGCGCAGCAGCTGACCCGGGCGGGGCACACGGTGGCCGTGTACGAACGGGACGACCGGCTCGGGGGGCTGATGCGGTACGGCATCCCCGAGTTCAAGATGGAGAAACGGCATCTGGAACGGCGGATCGAGCAGATGCGGGCGGAGGGGACGAGGTTCCGTACGTCCGCGGGGGTCGGGCGGGACATCGACGCCGCGGAACTGCGGAGCCGGTACGACGCGGTGGTGGTCGCCACGGGGGCGACGGCATGGCGGGAACTGGAGGTGCCGGGGCGAGAGCTGGCCGGGGTCCATCAGGCGATGGAGTATCTGCCGCTGGCCAACCGGGTGTGCGAGGGGGATCTCGAGGTCTCCCCGCTGTCCGCCGCCGGGAAGCACGTGGTCATCGTCGGCGGTGGTGACACGGGAGCGGACTGTCTGGGTACGGCGGTACGGGAGGGTGCCGCGTCCGTGACCCAGTTGGACATCTACGCGCAGCCGGGTGCGGAACGTGACGAGGAGGTGGAGCCGTGGCCGACGTACCCGCGGCTGTACCGGCTGTCGGCCGCGCACGAGGAGGCCCGGGACGTTCGCTCCGCACCGGCGGCGGACGCGGACGCGCGGCTGTTCGCGGCGTCCACGCTCCGTCTCACCGGGGACCCGGAGGGGCATGTGCGGGAGCTGCACCTGACCGGGGTGGACGCCGGGCGCCGCCCGTTGCCCGGTGCGGAGCGGACGCTTCCGGCCGATCTGGTGCTGCTCGCCCTCGGCTTCTCCGGGCCCGACCGCGAGGACGGGCTGGTCGGTCAGTTGGGGCTGGAACTGGAGCCGCGCGGCACGCTCGCACGGGGCACGGGCTTCGAGACCAATGTGCCCGGGGTGTTCGCCGCCGGGGACGCCGCGCGCGGGCAGTCGCTCATCGTGTGGGCGATCGCGGAGGGGCGGGCGGTGGCGGCGGCCGTCGACCGCCAGTTGACCGGTCGGCCCTCACGCCTGCCGGCACCGATCGGCCCGTACGACCGGCCGATGACAGCATGACGCGAGCGGCACCACCAGCGGGACCGCACCACCTCAGTGGTGCCGGTCCCGGCACCACCCCAGTGGACGGAGCGGGCGCGAAGGACGTGTCTCAGGGTTTGCGTGCCACCGCCCCGTACCCGGGAATCACACCGTCCTCCTGGCCGGGCACCGGCTCGCCCAGTTCGGGGTGCCACAGGTGCGGCACCCCGACGCCCGGGTCGACGAGGTCGAGGCCGTCGAAGAAGCGGGCGAACTCCTCGCGGGAGCGCAGGGCCAGGGTGACCCCCGCGGCCTTGAGCTTCTCGGTGGCCGCCCGGGACTCCTCGGGGGTGAAGTCGGCGGTCGCGTGGGTCATCACCAGATGGCTGCCGGAGGGCAGCGCGGCCAGCAGGCGGCGGACCAGGTCGTGGGCGCCGTCCGCGTCGGAGACGAAGTGCAGCAGCGCGATGAGCGAGAGCGCGACGGGCCGGTCGAGGTCCAGTACCTTGCGGGCGCCGTCCAGGATGGCGTCCGGGTCGCGGACGTCGGCCTGGAGGTACTCGGTCGCCCCTTCGGGGGTGCCGCGCAGCAGGGCCGCCGCGTGCGCCAGCACGATGGGGTCGTTGTCGCAGTAGACGACGCGGGCGTCGGGCGCGGTCTCCTGGGCGACCTGGTGGAGGTTGGGTTCGGTCGGTATGCCGGTGCCGACGTCCAGGAACTGCCGTACCCCCTGGCCCGACAGCCAGCGGGTGGCCCGGTGCATGAACGCGCGGTTGACGCGCGCCATCACCGGGACCCTCGGGTCGAGGGTGAGCATCTGCCGGCCCATCTCCTCGTCGACGGGGTAGTTGTCCTTGCCGCCGAGGTACCAGTCGTACATGCGTGCGGGGTGTGGTCTGCTCGTGTCGATCTCGGCGGGCTGCTGTCCGGTCATGACGGACTCCAGAGGGCTAAGCCGGTACGGCGGTGGGTGATCAAGTCGAAGCCAGGCTCAAGAAAGGGGGACGGAACGACAAGCGGCTTAACAACAGGCGGTGCGCAAAGTTTCAGGAGAGCAGGAAGTCCGCCTCTCCGGCCTTCGCTCCTTCGATGAAGGCGGTCATCTCGGCGGACGTGTAGATCAGTGCGGGCCCGTCGGGGTCGGTGGACTGGCGGACGGCGATCCGCCCGTCGGCGAGCTTCATCGCCTCCAGGCAGTTGCCGCCGTTGCCGCCGCTCCACGGCTTGTGCCAGCCCTCGCTGCCCAGCTCGCGCGCGGGCATGCCGTTGTAGATCCGCTGGCCGCGGATCCGTGGCCTGGGCTGGGACGTGATGCGATCCATTACAGCTCCTTGCGGAGATCCCGGAAGATCTCTTTTGTGCGATGTGCCGTAGCGGCCTGCGCCGCCATGCGGTCCATGACCTCGAGGTGGGTCGCCACCTCGGCACGCGCGTCCAGGTAGACGGCGCCGGTCAGGTACTCGCTGTAGACCATGTCCGGAAGTTCCGGCACGGCGAATCGGAAGAGCACGAAGGGCCCGTACGTCCCGGGATGCGGCCCGTTCACGAACGGGACGACCTGGAGGGTCACGTTGGGCAGCTCCGCGGCCTCGATCAGCCTGTCGAGCTGCTCCCGCATCACCTCGGGGCCGCCGACCGGGCGACGCAGCACGGTCTCGTCCATGACCACCCACAGGCGGGGCGCGTCCTTGCGGGTGAGCAGGTCCTGGCGCCGCATCCGCAGATCGACATGGCGTTCGATGTCGTCGGGGCGGGTCTGGCCGATGGCGCCCGATCTCAGCACCCCGCGCGCGTAGTCCTCGGTCTGGAGCAGTCCGGGAACGAAGTGCGGCTCGTAGGAGCGGATGAGGGCCGCGGCGCCCTCCAGGCTGACGTACATCGAGAACCAGCCGGGCAGGATGTCGTGGAACCGCTGCCACCACCCCGGCTTGTTGGCGTCCTCGGCCAGCAGGACGAAGGCGTCGGCCTCCTCCTCGGAGACGCCGTACGCCTTCAGGAGCAGCTGGAGGTACGGGATCTTCAGCGCGACCTCGGCCATCTCCATACGGCGGACCGTGGCGGGGGCGACGCGGAGGATGCGGGCGGCCTCCTCGCGCTTCATCCCGGCGCTTTCCCGCAGGTCCAGCAGGCGTCGGCCGAGAACGACCTGGCCGACGGTCGGCGCGGACCGCGGTTCGCTCACCGCTCCACCTCCACGAAGAGTCCCGTTGTCACGTGTCGAGCCGTTCGATTCGTATCGAGACGTATCGAGCAGTACGGCAGCCCTTGAGCGTGCCGGCGTGCCGGACCGGCCGCGAGCGCGCGCGGACAGCCCGGCGGCGCCCTCCTCGGACCCGTTCCGAATGCCTGGGCAGGCCTCGGACCGGAGCTGAAGTGGCGCCGCTCGACGTGCTGTTGCGAGCAGTGTGCCACGCCTGTCCAGAACGTCACACAGCACTCTGCAATTTTCAGAGTGACTCTTGCCAAGTGTTCACGGCGGGGCGATAGTGGCAAGCGTGATTCCGTCCGCGCCTTTAGGAACAGAGGCCGCCGCGGGCCCCCACGGCCCGGGCGCCGCCACGGGGGCCGCCCCCTCGGGGCCGGCTGCCGAGCGCCGGTTCCGCTTCGAGCTGGCCGCCCATCCGGGTTCCCCCGCCCAGGCCAGACGCCTGACGCGGGCCCGGCTGACCGGCTGGTCGGTGTGTGAGGACACCTGCGACACGGCGGCTCTGGTCGTCTCCGAGCTGGTCACCAACGCCATCGTGCACACGGCGAGCAGCCACATAGTGTGCGAGCTGTACGACCGCGCCGACCTGGTGCGGATAGCCGTACGGGACGAGGGGTGCGCGCCGGGGCAGCCCCAGCCGTCGTCCCGGCGCGAGCCCGAGGACGAGCACGGCAGAGGACTGCTCCTGGTCGACGCCCTGTGTCACGCCTGGGGCGCACAGGAGCACGGCCCCGGACTGCTGGTCTGGGCCGAGCTGGCGCGAGCGGCGGACGACGCGGCCGGGGCGCCGGAGCCGCGCGACGACCTGGGCTGGGGCGCCCGCCCCAAGCCCGGCCCGCCGGACGAGGACTCCGGCACCGAGGGTCCGGGCGACGAGGGCGCCGGCAACGACGATCCCAGTGACGAGCGCCCGCGCAACGACTCCGCCGACGAGAGTTCCGGCAGCGAGGACGTGACGCACACCAGGGCGGACGGGGCGCACGTACGCACGGACGACGCGGGTCCCGCCAGGGCACCGCACCGGACCGGACAGCACGGGATCGGGCACGGGATCGGGCTGCACGCGACCGGGCACGGAATCGGAACCGGACCCGTACCTGGGCCTGGAGCGAGGCCCGGGTTCGGGCCCGGGCCCGGGTTCGGCACCGAAGCGGGACGTCACGGAGCGGGGGGAGAACGACTGTGAGGGCTGTATCGGGTGCACCGGGTGCTCGGGTCCGCGGCCTCGACACGCTGGTCCGGCTCCAGCGCCGGCTGAACGCGCCGCGGACACCGCACCGCCTCCCCGTCCCCGACGGCATGAGCGCCCCGCTGGGCTGCGACGCGGTGGCGGTCCCGCCGATCCTGGGCCAGCAGGTGCTGCCCCGGCTCCCCCGCGTGGGGTGCGTCTACGCCGACCAGGCGCACTGGTGGTGGATCGTCCCCTCCGACTCCGACTACGCCATGGAGTGGCCGGCACCGGCCCGGTACGCCACCGGCGCGGTCCTGCCCGACTCCCCCGAACTGCCCGGACTGATCTACCGTCCGGACGGCGAGGTTCCCTACACCCCGCCGATCCCCCTCTACCTCGCGGTGTGCCGGCTGACGGGCACCACACCGAGCTGGTCCCGCCCGGTCTCCGCCTGACGCCCGGCCTTCCGGACCGCACCACACGGCGTACGGGAACCGTCGTGCGCCCGCGCGCACCGGTCTCCCCCGGTCGCGCCCTGTCCCCGTGTGCGCTGCCCCGCCATAGTGGCGTCCGTCCACGATCGGGGAGGCCGACGGTGCGGAAAAAGCGTGGCGCGGAGCCTGCCGGAGAATCCAAGCCGACCGGGAAGTCCGAGCCGACCGGGAAATCGAAGCCACCCGGCACGCCGGAGCCGTCCGGAACGCCGGAGCCGTCCGGGGTGTCGGACTCGGAGCGGCTGCTGTTCGGCGGCCCGCTGCGCTACGACACGGGCTGGAACCAGCACTCCGACGCGTTCCTGGAGCTGGGCTTCCGGTCCATGGTGACCCGGTTGCCGGCCCTGCTGGCCGCCAGTTTCCGGCTCGCCCGGCGGGCCGACCCGGTGGCCGCGCGGACCGTCCTCGCGGCCGAGGCCGGTCGAGGCGTGGCCCAGGCGGTGAGCCTGCTCGCGGTCAACAGCGTGCTGGGCCGGCTGATGACGCCGGGGCCGATCGAGGAGCGGCTGCGCGACGCCCTGCCCGCGCTGGTCACGGTGGCCGCGATGATGCTGGTGGCGGCGCTGCTGCGGGCGGCCACCACCTACGCCACGGGGCGGCTGGAGCCCAAGGTGGAGCGGGTGGCGACGGAGCAGTACCTGCAGCGGGCGACCGAGGTGGAACTGGCCGCCATCGAGGACCACGCCTTCCACAAGCTGCTGGACACCGCCCAGTACGGCGCCGTATCGGCCCGGCACATGATCGCGTACAGCGCACGCGTGATCAACGCGATGATCTCGCTGGTGACGGCGGCCGGTGTGCTGACCGTGCTGCATCCGGCGCTGCTGCCGCTGCTGGTGACCATGACGCTGCCGAGCGCCTGGAGCGCGCTGACGGTCGCCCGGCGCCGGTACGAGTCCTACCAGGCGTGGGTGCAGCACGTGCGGGCCGGCCGGCTGATCGCCGGTCTGCTCATCGAACCGGAGGCGGCGCCCGAGATCCGGGTGCACGGGGTGGGCGGGTTCCTGCTGCGGCACTACCGGGCGATGTCGGAGACGGCGGAGGCGGAGCAGGCCCGGCTGGCGGGACTGGCGGCCCGTACCGGCCTGATCGCGGCGGCCTGGACCGGGCTGGCGACGGCGGGGACGTACGCGACGCTCGGCGGGCTGCTGCTGGGCGGTGCGATGGCCCTGTCGGTGGCGGGCACCGCGGTGATCGCGATCCGCACCGGCTCGCAGAGCCTGGAGACCCTGGTGGTGGAGGTGAACGCGCTGCACGAGGAGGCGCTGTTCGTCGGCGACCTGGAGCGGCTGCACGTCGAGGCGGCCAAGCGCACGATTCCGGTGGGCGGCGCGGCGCTGCCCGCCGACCCGCGCGAGATCCGCTTCGAGAACGTCACCTTCCACTACCCGGGCGACGCCACCCGTCCCGCGCTCGACGACGTGTCGCTCAGCCTCCCCCTCGGCCGGATCGTCGCGCTCGTCGGCGAGAACGGTTCGGGCAAGACCACGCTGGTCAAGCTGCTCGCCGGGCTCTACACCCCGGAGCGGGGACGCGTCCTGTGGGACGGGGTCGACGCCGCCGCGGCCGACCGGCGGGAGCTGGCCGAGCGGATCGCGATGGTGGCGCAGGACTTCAAACGGTGGCCGTTCACGGCCCGGGTGAACGTCGCCGTGGGCCGCTCCACCGCGCCGCTGGACGAGGAGCGGGTGGCCGGCGCGGTCGCCGAGGCGGGGGCCGGGGAGGTGGTCGCGGACCTGCCGCACGGTCTGGACACGCTGCTCGCCCGGCACTTCACCGGCGGGCACGAACTGTCCGGCGGGCAGTGGCAGCGGCTCGGGATCGCGCGCGCCGCCTACCGCAAGGGCCACATCCTCGTGGTGGACGAGCCGACCGCGGCGCTGGACGCGCGGGCCGAGCTGGAGGTTTTTGAAAAGATCCGGGCGCTGGCCGGCAGCGGCCAGACGGTGGTGCTGATCACGCACCGGCTGGCGTCCGTGCGCCACGCGGATTTGGTGCACGTCCTGGACCAGGGCCGCCTCGTGGAGTCCGGGACGCCCGACGAGCTGCTCGCCACCGGCGGTGTCTACGCCGAGTTGTACTCGCTCCAGGCCGAGCAGTTCACCAGGGCGCCGGTGTCCGCGCCCAAGCCGGTCTGATCAGCCACGCGCCAAGTGACCGCGCGGCTCAGGCCGCGGCGTCCCCGGCCGCGTCGCCACCCCGCACGATCACCAGGAACATGTCGGTCGCGAGGTCCATGACGACCTCGGCGGGCAGTCCCTCCTGGCGCCGCGCGTTCGCGAACTCCTCGGCCGGCCAGGACCCGCGCGGTCCACCGGCCGGAAAGCGTTCGAGCACTGTTCGCCCGTTCACTCCGCACCTCCATCCAACGTTGCACTCGTAGAGTTAAACGCCAACGATGGGGTGAACGGCTCGCCAAGTGACGCTATCGAGACGTAGCTGACACTCGTTCACCGCAAAGAGTGAGCTTCGCCTCGGCCTTTCAGCCGTTTCGGCTACTTTCCGTAACAGCTGCTGTCAGTCTTCGTATTCGTCGTGGTAACGGAGGCGCTCACTGCCCGCAGGCGCACCGAGAGCTGACGCGCGCCCCTCGGGCTCCTCCCACGCCTCCTGGCGCCCCAGTGCGGTCAGATCCAGCAGGCTGCTGGTCGAGCCGAGGCAGTCGAGACCGCGCTCGTACGTCGAATAGGTGTGGAAGACGCGATCGTGGTCCCGCAGAAAGCAGCTCAGGCCCGGCCGCTCGATCAGCTCGCCCTCGTGGTCGAGGGTGACGTCGAAATCCTCGTTGAAGTCGGTGACGTACGACGAGTACCAGGGCAGCGTCCAGCCCATCCGGGCCTTGAACGGCAGGATTCTGGGGTACGGCGCCCGGGACACCGCCGCGAACGACGTGGAGCGGGCCCGCAGGTGCGCCAGATGGCCGATCTGGTCCAGGAACGCCGAGCAGCTGCGGCAGCCGGCGTCCCACTCGGGGGCGAACATGAAGTGGTGGACGACGAGTTGCCGCCGTCCCTCGAACAGGTCGAGCAGGGTGGCCTTGCCGTCACCGCCCTCGAACACGTACTCCTTGTCGATCTCCACCATGGGCAGTCCGCGGCGCTCGGCGTTGAGCGCGTCGCGCGCGCGGGTGGCCGCCTTCTCCTTGGCCAGCAACGCCTCGCGTGCCGCGCGCCATTCACGGCGGGAGACGATCTCGGGAAGCGACATGGGCTCCTCCTGTGCAACGGTCCGTCAGGGGGTGGACCGGTGGCGGCGGCGGAACTCATCGCGGCGGCGGAAAAATTCTTCGGCCGGTTCGGAACAGGTCAGGTGTCGTACGTCTGGACGCGCCCGCCGTGGCCGCGTTCGACCAGCGTGGGCAGCCGCCGCTCCAGCTCCCGCAGCACTGACGGGACGTCGAGGGTGAGCAGTTGGCGGTCCCGCATCAGCACCCGTCCGTCGACGACGGTGGTGCGTACGTCGGAGGAACGGGCGCTGTGCACGAGGGTGGCGGCCAGGTCGTGCACGGGCTGGGTGTGCGGTCCGGTGAGGTCGACCAGGACGAGGTCGGCCGGCCGGCCCGGCGCGATCCGCCCGGCCGTCTCCCCCAGGCCGACCGCGCGGGCGCTCTGGAGCGTGGCGTGGTGCAGCGCCTGCCGTGCGGTCAGCCAGCGCGGGTCGCCCTCGGTCTGCTTCTGGACCAGGGAGGTGAGCGCCATCGCCTCCCACACGTCGAGGGAGTTGTTGGAGGCGGCGCCGTCCGTGGCCAGTCCCACGTCCACGCCGATGGAGCGCAGGGCGCGGATCGGTGTGGTGGTGGGCCAGGCGAACTTGAGGTAGCCGCGGGGCGCGGTCGCCACCGCCGTACGGCCGCCGGCCCGGGCCAGCACCGGCAGGTCGCGGTCGAGAATGCCGGTGCCGTGCGCGATCAGCACGTCGGTGTCGAGGACGCCGGTACGGTCCAGGATCTCGACGGGGGTGGCGCCGTGCCGGGCGAGGCTGTGCTCGGTCTGGTCGCGGTTCTCGGCGGCGTGCAGATGGACGGGCAGAGCGTGGGCGCGGGCGAGTTCGGCGGTGGCGGCCAGGTCGGCGTCGGTGACGGTGTAGGGGGCGTGCGGGGCGAGCGCGGTGGTGATCCGGCCGTTCGCACCACCCCGGCGGCGCAGCGCGAAGTCGAGGGACTTCTCACGCCCCTCGCGCCCCTGTGAGGAGAAGTACGCCTGCCCGAGCAGCGCGCGCATCCCGCACTCGGCGACCACGTCGGCGACCGTGTCCATGGCGAAGTAGTGGTCCGCGAAGCAGGTCACGCCGGCCCGGATCATCTCGGCGCAGGCGAGCCGGGCACCCAGTTCGACATCCCGCGCGGTGAGATTGGACTCCACCGGCCAGACGACGTCGTTGAACCACTCCTCGGTGGGCAGGTCCTCGGCCAGGCCGCGCAGGGCGACCATGGGCGCGTGCGTATGGCAGTTGATCAGTCCGGGCAGCGCCACCTGGCCGCGCGCGTCGATGCGTTCGGCGGCGGGCAGGGCGGCGGCCGCCTCAGCGGTGGTCACGGACGCGATGGCACCGCCGCGCACGACGATGCCGGCGTCCGGCGTGAACGAGAGGCGTTCCCCGGCGTCCGGCGTGAATGAGTGGCGTTCCCCGGCTTCCTCGTGGACGAGGACGGTGCAGCCGGTGATGACGAGATCGGCGGGCTGCGCGGGGGGCGGCTGCGGCTGCGCGTGATGCGTCATGGGGCCAACGTACGGCGCCCGCGCGGGATCTCGGGCGGATCAGCCGGCGAGTGGTAGCTCGGGCAGGCGCACGCCGGCGCGGGTGCGCCGCTCGGTCAGTTCGTCGCGCAGCTCGGCGAGCCGTTCGAGGTGGCGCGGGGTGAGCCGGCCGGTGTCGTCGAGGTGCACGGCGCACGCGGTAGTGGTGTCGGCGAGCCGTTCCAGGGTGGCGGCGACCTCGTCGGCGCCCTCGGAGTGGCGGGCCAGGGCGGGCAGTTCGGCGGCGGCCAGCGCGATGGCCGCGCGGGCCTCGGCGAGCGTGCGGTACGCCTCCCGGCGCAGCGTCCAGCGCCGGGCCCGGTCGTCGGACTCGCTCAGTACGTGGGCGAGGTAGGCGTGCCCGGCGTGCCCAGCGGCGGTGAGCCGGGCGCGGACCCCGGCGCCGCCCCGCCCCGGCATCGGCAGATGCCCGACGACCAGCACGATCGCGCAGGCCAGCAGGGTCTCGCCGATGCGCCCGGCGGACGCCTGCGGCTCGCCGCCGACCATGACCAGGGCCAGCACGAGGACGGTGACCACGGCGGTCTGCGCGGCGAAGTGCCGGGTGGCCACCGGGATCAGGGCACCGGCGACGGCGACGAGGGCGACGAGCCCCTCCGGCCGGGGCAGTACGGCGGCGAGGGCGGTGAAGACCAGGGCGCCGAGGACCGTCCCGGCGGCCCGGCACAGCACCCGGGAGGCCAGCGGTCCGAGGTCGGGCTTGACCAGGAAGACGGCGGTGGCGGGCAGCCAGTACCAGTGCTGGTGCGGCCCGTACCACTGGGCGTGGTGCAGTGCCTGCGCGACGGCCGCGCCGGCTCCGAAGCAGAGGCCGACCCGCAGCCCGTACTCCCGGCCGCCCGCGCCGAAGACCGTGCGCAGCACCGAACCGGGCGACCGCCGGCGGGTGGGCAGGTCGCCGCCGCGGCCCCGGTCGAAGGCGACGGCGGCGTGCAGCAGGGCGTCGTCGAGGGCGCGCAGACCGGGTGCGGAGCGCGCGGGGGCGGGCAGCGGCCCGGTGTGCGCTCCGGCGCGGACGGCCGCCGCGAGCCGCCGGGGCCCCTCACTGGCGCGGCGGGGAAGGGGCTCGCCCGCCCAGGCCAGCGCGGTGGCGGCCTCGGCGAGCGGCAGCGCGGCGGCGTACTGCGCGTGCAGCCGGCGCTCGGCCGAGGAGGAGGCGTAACGGCGCAGCCGGGGACCCGCGAACGCGTCCTGCGCCTGGTCCAGCGCGGCGGTGAGCGCGGCCCGGCGGGCGACGGCGTGCTCGGTACCGGTCGCGTCGAGCAGCGCGGCGACGGCGTCGTAGACCCCGGCGACGGCGGCGCGTTCCCCGTCGAATCGGAAGTCGAGCCGGAAGTCGAAGCGGAAGTCCGCGCGGGAGTCCGTGCCGGAGTCCGTGCGGAAGTCGCCGGTCAGCGGGCCGGGCGTGGGCAGGGCCAGCCGCAGCGCGAGCAGCCACCCGGCTCCGGCGAGGAAGGCCAGCACGCGCTGCCAGCCCGGATCGGGCAGCGGCATCCCGGCCCCGATCGCGGAGGCCACCAGCAACTGGGTGGCCGCCCCGGACGCCACCGGTCCGACGGCGCTGAGGCTCCCGGCGAACAGTCCGAGCACGGTCAGTACGAGGGTCAGCGCGACAGCGCCGAGGTGCTCCCCGGCGTACGTACCGGCGCACAGTCCGGCCGCGCCCGCCAGCGCGGGGACGCCGATCCGGCGGACGGAGACCCGTCGGCTGCCCGGCCGGTCGTTGATCCCGGCCAGCATGGCGGCGATCGCGGCGACGACTCCCAGGGAGAGCCGCCCGGCCGCGTCGGCGGCGATCAGCAGCGGCCCGGCGGCAAGCGCCCCGCGCACGACCGCGCTCCACGGCACCGGTCCGCGCTGGGCGCGCAGGGCGTGCGCCAGCCAGGGCGGAAGGGCGAGGGCGGGGGTGCGGCGGGACACGGCACGGCCTCCAGTCGTCTCGTCGAGGGCGGGGTGAGCCTTCGGGCGACGGTGGCCGGGCTTGTCACTTGCGGTCCCCACGGTACGGCGTGCGGGTACGCGAAAGCGAACGGCGCCGTTTCTACGAGGTGACGGCTGCCAGGCCGTCGGGGTCTTCCTCGGTGTAGACGACGAGCGTGAACTCCGGCCGTTCGGCCAGGTGGAACGCCGTGTAGACGTACTCGGCCACCGCTCCCCCGGGATGCCGCATCCGTTTCCGTCCGCCGTGCTGGACCTGTACGTCGTACCGCTGCCACCAGGCCCGCACGTGTGCGCTGCCCTCCTTCAGCTCGTCGATCAGCCGTGTGTACCGGGGGTCGCCCGGGTGCCGTCCGGCCAGGGTCCGCAGCCGGGCGAGCAAGCCGCGCGCCTCCGTCTCCCAGTCGACGAGGAAGTCCCGGGCGGCCGGGTCGAGGAAGGTCCAGCGGGCGAAGTTCGCCGGCTGGTCCGCCGGCTCGGCGAGGTTCGGGAACAGCCGCCCGGCCGCCGCGTTGTGGCTGAGCACGTCGTAGGTGCCGTCGATGATGTACGCCGGCCGCGGCTGGAGCAGCAGCGGGACGGCGGCCACCTCGGCGGCGAGCGGCTCGGGCGGCTCGGCATCGGGTCCGGGGGTGTGTCCGGCGAGCCCGAAGAGGTGGTCGCGTTCGTGGCGGTCGAGCCGCAGCGCCGTGGCGAGGGCGTCGAGCACCTGGTCGGAGGCCCGGATGTCCCGGCCCTGCTCCAGGTACGTGTACCAGGTGGCGCTGATCCCGGCGAGCAGCGCGAGTTCCTCCCGGCGCAGTCCGGGCGTCCGGCGGCGGCCGGTGGGCGGCATCCCCACCTGGTCGGGGGTGATCCGCTCCCGGCGGCTGCGCAGGAAGGCGGCCAGCTCACGGCGTTGGTCCTGCGGCTTCTGCGGCATGTCGTGGCACCTCAGGTTCCAGAATAAAGCGGCTCTGTATACCAGGCTGAAGCTATCGCAGACTGAAGCCACCCCCGTCGGACCCGCCCGACGAGCGACCGACGGACGACCAGCGAACGACTGGCGAACGATCCCCCGAAAGATCTGAGGAGCACCACACCATGTCCCACACGGACCAGCCCCGCACCGAGACCCGCGAGACCGGCGAAACCGGCGAGACCCGCGAGACAGGCGAGACCCGCGGCAAGGTCATCGTCGTCACCGGTGCCAGCAGCGGCATCGGCCGGGCCACCGCGCTGGCCCTCGCGGAGCGCGGGGCGACGGTCGTCCTCGGCGCCCGGCGCGCAGACCTGGTCGAGCGGCTCGCCGCCGATATCCGCGCGGGCGGCGGCCGTGCCCTCGGCGTGCCGGCCGACGTACGGCGGCGCGAGGACCTCGTCCGTCTCGTCGACACGGCGGTCGACGAGTTCGGGCGGCTCGACGTCCTGGTCAACAACGCGGGCATCGGGCCGATCTCCCCACTGGCGGATCTGCGCGTCGACGAATGGGACGACATGATCGACGTGAATCTGCGGGGCGTGCTGTACGGCATCGCCGCCGCGCTGCCGGTCTTCCGCCGCCAGGCGGCCGGGCACCTGGTCACGGTGTCGTCGACGTCCGCGTACCGCACCGTCCCGGGCCAGGCGGTCTACTCCGCGACCAAGGCGGCCGTAGGCAAGGTGTGCGAAGGACTGCGGCAGGAGGTCGGTGACCTGCGCGTCACCGTCGTCTCCCCGGGTTTCGTGCACACCGACTTCGTCAACGCGGTGGCCGACCCGGACGCCCGGGCCGCGCTGCTGGAACGCCGGGACGCGATCGCCCTGGACCCGGCGGCGATCGCGGACGCCATCGTCTACGCCGTCGCCCAGCCGGACCAGGTCGACCTCAACGAGATCGTCGTACGGCCCACCGCGCAGCGCTGATTCAGCGGCGCGCGGCGGCGTCCACAGCGCTCGCCAGCAGCGTTCGCGCCTCCCCCACCGCCCCGGCGAGCGCCCGCGGCCCCGGGGCCAGCCCGGTCAGCAGCGTGTCGATCGCGCCCAGCCCGGCCCGCTCCACCAGGCCCTTCTCATTGGTGACCCATTCCCCGCGCCCCGCCAGCACCGCGTGCGCCGTCTGGACCGCGGCGAGGGCGAGCGCGCCCGCGACCTGGGTGACGGCCCCCTTGGGGACGTGCCCGGCCTCGGCGTAGTCGAGGGTCGCGCCGGCCATGCCCCACCAGTGCTCGGCGGCGGTCCGGCGCAGTGGCTCCGGGTAGGCGGGGCGGGGCAGGTCGCCGCGCAGGGTCCGGTTGACCGCCAGCTCCGCGACGATCAGGTACGTCGGAATACCGGCCAGGTGGAACATCAGCGGCTCGACCCGGAAGCGGCCCGCCGCCGCCTGGCTCAGCTCGTGCTCGACCACGTCCAGGTCCCGGTAGTGCACGTCGACCCGCCGGCCGTCGACCGTCAGCCACGCCCCGCCGTTGAAGACACCGCCACCCCAGGCGCCGATCTCGCTGACCTCGCCCTCCCAGCCGACGGCGCGCAGGTCGGCCGGGTCGAAGGCGCCGCGGTAGTAGACCGCCAGGTCCCAGTCGCTGTCGGGGCGGTGGGTGCGCCGGGCCCGGGAGCCGCCGAGGGCGACCGCGCGGACGGCGGGCAGCGCGGCGAGGCGGTCGGCGGTGGCGTCCAGGAAGTCCTGGTCGTCGGTCCGGGCCGGCATACGGGGTCCTTCCGGTCGGGCCGGGGCGGGGCGGGGCGGACGGTGCGCCCGCGCGGGAAGCGTACGGGGGGGGACGGGCCACGGAGACGGGGGAACGGGGCACGGAGTACGGGTACGGGTACGGGGCCGCGGCGGTCAGGGACCCGGCCGGCCCCACTCCCGCCGCTTCGGCAGCGGCGCCGCGTAGCCGCCCGCCCGGCTCGTGGTCAGTCCGAGGGCGACCAGCGACTCAGCCAGCCGCACCGCCGCAGCCACGCCGTCCACGACCGGCAGCCCCAGTTCCTCCCCCACCGCTTCCACCGACCGCCGCAGCCCCGTCATGCCGGCGCACCCGAGGACCAGCACCTCCGCGCCCGCCGCCCGGACCCGCTCGGCGGCGGTCAGCAGCGCGGCCCGGGTGCGCTCGCCGTCGTCGAGGTCGAGGACGCCGAGGCCGGTGCCGACGACGGCGGCGCAGTTGCGGGCCACGCCCGCCGTCTCCAGGCTGTCCTCGATCTGCCCGCGCGCCCGCTCCAGGGTGGTGACGACGCCGTAGCGCCGGCCCAGCAGACAGGCTAGGTGCGCCGCGGCCTCGGTGATGTCGACGACCGGTACGCCGACCAGTTCCCGGACGCCCTCCCGGCCGTGCTCCCCGAAGCCGGCCAGGACGACCGCGTCGTACGGCGGTCCGTCGTAGGTCCGCAAGGTGTCGATGACCGCGGCGGCGGAGAGGTAGCTGTCGAGCCAGCCCTCCGCCGATTCGGGTCCCCACCCGGGGGTCAGCCCGGTCACCAGGGTGCCCGGGCTCGCGGCGGCCCGGGCACCCTGGACGATCTCCTCGGTCATCGTCCGCGTCGTGTTGCAGTTGGTGACGACGATCCGCACCGGAACTCAGCCCTCCGCCCCGGCCGTCCGCTCGCCCCGGCACAGGAGTCCGTAGAGCCCGGCGGCCATCGCCGTACCGATGAACCAGGAGTACGGCGCCACGTCGCTGAAGGTCTTCACCAGCGCCAGCACGGCCGCCACCGCCGCCGACGGCAGGAACGCCCACAGCGCCTTGGGGTTGACGCCTTTGCGGTAGTGGTACGGGGAGCCCGGTTCGGCGCGGAAGAGCTGGTCGACGTCGACCCGGCCGCGCTTGACCCAGTAGTAGTCGACCATGATCACGCCGAACAGCGGGCCGAGGAAGGCGCCGAGGCCGCCGAGGAAGTAGTTGACGACGGTCGGGTTGGAGAAGAGGTTCCAGGGGGTGACGACCAGGGCCGCCACCGTGCTGATCATGCCGCCGATCCGGAAGGTGATCTTCTGCGGCCAGACGTTGGCCAGGTCGTACGCCGGGGAGACGAAGTTGGCGACGATGTTGACGCCCATGGTGGCGATGGCGAAGGTCAGCGCGCCCAGCACCAGGACCCAGGTGTTGCCGATCTCCGCGACCAGGTAGGCGGGGTCGGTGATCTCCTTGCCGAAGACCTCGTAGGCGCCCGCGGTGACGACCACGGAGAGGATGACGAAGGCCGTGGAGTTGACCGGCAGGCCCCAGAAGTTGCCGCGCCGGACCGTGCGGTAGTCGGGGGCGAAGCGGGAGAAGTCGCAGAAGTTGAGCATCAGCGTGCCGTAGGTGGCCAGGACCAGGCCGATCGCGCCGAACCACTGGCGCCACTGCTCGCCGGTCGACACCGGGTGCGGGGTGCTGGTCAGCGAGATGCTCCAGCCGGCCTTGGCGAAGATCCAGAGGGCCAGCGCGATCATCACCAGCCAGATCGCGGGACCGCAGAAGTCCTGGAACTTGCGGACCGACTCCATCCCCCGGCTGATGATCAGCGCCTGGACCAGCCACAGCGCGACGAAGGAGAGCCAGCCGAGCGCGTCGAGGCCGAGGAAGGAGGAGTGCGTCCAGGACTCCAGCCCGGGCCAGGCGGCCAGCAGCATCACGTTGACGGCGACGGAGGCCAGGTAGGTCTGGATGCCGTACCACATGATGGCGATGACGGCCCTGATCAGCGCCGGGACGTTGGCACCCCAGACGCCGAAGGCGATGCGGCTGACGACGGGGAACGGCACGCCGGTGCGCTGGCCGATGCGGCCCATCAGGTTCATCCCGGCGTAGATGATCACGAAGCCGACGAGCAGGGAGGTGAAAACCTGCCAGACGTTCATGCCGAGGAAGAGCAGTCCGGCGGCGAAGGTGTAGTTGCCGAGGTTGTGGACGTCGGACATCCACAGGGCGAAGAGGTCGAAGACCTTCCAGGTGCGCTTGCCCGCGGGCGCGAGGTCTTCGTTGGTGAGCCGGGGGTCGGGGACGGACGCTGCGGTGGTGCCGGTGGCCGCTGCACGGTCGGCGAGGGACACGGGGCCTCCAGGGGCGATTCGGGGCCGGGGGGAGTCCGTTGGTTTTTGGTATACCAAACTGCCGTCATGGTCCTCCCGTCAACCCTTCGGACCGATGTCGCTCCCGTTAACGCTCCGTAAAACACCGCCGGAGTCGGCGAAGATGGGACGCATGGGGAAGATCGAACCGCTCGGCGCGGTGCGCGAGCGCGTCCTCGCCGGGTTGCGGCAGGACATCATCGCGGGCCGTCTGCGGCCCGGCGACCGGCTGGTGGAACGGGAGTTGGCCGAGCGCTTCGGGGTGTCCCGGGTACCGGTCCGGGAGGCGATCCGGGCCCTGGTCACCGAGGGGTTCGTGCTGTTCGAGACCCCGCGCCGAACCGTCGTACGGCGACTGACACCGGACGACGTGCGGGAACTCTTCGAACTGCGCGAGGCGTTGGAGGTGTACGCGGCCGGGCTGGCGGCGACCCGGGGGACCCCCGCGGCGCTGGCGGAGCTGGCCGGGCTGCTGCGGGCGGCGGCGCGGGCCACCGAGGCCGGGGACGCCGAGGCGATCACCGACGTCAACACCCGGTTCCACGACGGCATCCTGGCGCTGGCGGGCAACGGCCTGCTGGTCTCGGTCATGGAACCGGTCGACGGCCGGCTGCGCTGGCTGACCCGGCAGAACGAGGAGTGGCCGCAGCTCCTCACCGAACACCGGGAGCTGTACGAGGCGATCGCCTCCGGCGACCCGGAGCGCGCCCGTGCGCAGGCGCTGCGGCACGTACGGGCCAACTACCGCTCCACGGTGCGGCATCTGTTCGGGGCGGCGGACGCCGGCTGACGTCCCCGCCCCCCGGCGTCACCCGCGCGCGTACCGGTCCGTGGCCGCCACCAGCAGGTCCGCCATGCCCGGCGCCCCCGCGTTGTGGCCCACCTCGTCCACCATCCGCAACTCGCTGTCCGGCCAGGCGTGGTGCAGCCGCCAGACGACGCCGAGCAGGTTGCCGGGGTCGAGGGCGCCCTGGACCAGGGTGCCGGGGATGCCGGCCAGCAGGTGCGCGTCGCGCAGGACGACACCCTCGTCGTTGTCTTTTCGGTCCGGGCCGGGCGTGCCGTCCGGGCCGGGCGTGCCCAGGAAGTGGTCGTTGCCCCAGTAATGCGTGACCGTGCGCGCGAAGCCCATCCGGAAGAGCGGGTCCTCATAGCGCGGTACCGAGCGCGGCGGGACGGACGCGACCGCCGTCTCCCAGTCGGTCCAGGCGCGGGCCGCCCGCTCCCGTACCGCCCGGTCGGGGGACTCCAGCAGCCGGTTGTAGGCGGCGGCCAGGTTGCCGTCCCGCTCGTCCTCGGGGACCAGGGCGAGGAACTCCTCGAAGGCCGCCGGGAACAGCTTGCCGAGCCCTCGGGTCATCAGCGTGACCTCGGGGTTCGAGCCGGTCGCGACCGCGGTGAGGACCAGTTCCGACACCGCGCCCGGATGCGTCTGCGCGTACCGCAGCCCGAGCACCGAGCCCCAGGAAACGCCCCACACCAGCCACCGTTCGATTCCCAGGTGCCGGCGCAGCAGTTCCAGGTCGGCGAGCTGGTGCGCGGTCGTGTTGACGCTCATGTCGGTGCCGTAGGCGCTCGCGTGCGGTGTCGAACGCCCGCAGCCGCGCTGGTCGAACAGCACGATCCGGTACGCGGCCGGGTCGAAGTAGCGCCGCAGGGCCGGGCTCTTGGCCGATCCGGGGCCGCCGTGCAGCACCACGGCCGGCTTGCCCCCAGGGTTACCGCAGGTCTCCCAGTGGACGCGGTTGCCGTCACCGACGTCGAGCGTGCCGTGGTCGTACGGCTCGATCTCCGGATACAGGGCCATCCGGGCACGCTAACCGCCTACGCCGGTCCTGTCGCCCCGTTTCCGGCGGGCAGGCCGGCCGTCCGGGCCGCCGTGACGAGGACCTCGCGGAGCATCCCGGGGGTGAGCCGGCCGGTGAACGTGTTGCGCTGACTGACGTGGAAGCAGCCGAACAGATCCAGACCGCCGCCTGCCGGTGCCCCGCCGCCCCCGGCCCCGGCCCCGGCCCCGGCCCCGGCTTCGGCTTCGGCTTCGGCTTCGGCTTCGGCTTCGGCGGCGAGGGTGATCCGGGCGCCGTGCGCGAACGCCGGGCGCGGCCTGGGCACCGTCCAGCCCGCGGCGGCGAACGCGGGCAGCGCGGCCTGCCAGCCGAAGGCGCCGAGCACGATCACGGCCCGCAGGGTCGGCCGCAGCAGCCGTAGTTCCTGGACCAGCCAGGGGCGGCATGTGTCGCGCTCTGCCGGGGTGGGCTTGTTGGCGGGCGGGGCGCAGTGCACGGGGGAGGTGACGCGTACGCCGAGCAGTTCCAGTCCGTCGTCGGCGGAGACGGCCGTGGGCTGCGAGGCGAGGCCCACGTCGTACAGCGCCCGGTACAGCACGTCACCGGAGCGGTCGCCGGTGAACATCCGTCCGGTGCGGTTGCCGCCGTGGGCCGCCGGGGCCAGTCCGACGATCAGCAGCCGGGCGTCCGCCGGTCCGAAGCCGGGGACCGGGCGGCCCCAGTACGTCCAGTCGGCGAAGGCCGCCCGCTTGGTACGGGCCACCTCCTCTCGCCAGTCGACCAGCCGCGGACAGGCCCGGCACCCCGCGATCCGCTGGTCGAGTCCGGTGAGGCCGCTGCTGTCCATGCCTCCACCGTAGGGCCAGGACGTCCACCGCAGGGCCAGGGCATCACCAGGTGCCGGACGGCTAAGGTCGGGGCATGGCTTCCGAGCGTGACGAGGACAGGAACGGCGCGGGGACTCGTGCGCGGCATCCCGCCGAGGCGACGGCCGACGACCGGACCAGCGGGACACCCTCGGCGGAGGCCACCGCCGGGTCCGGGACCGACCCCGCTGTCGCCCCAAAGGCCGACGGCTCCAAGGCCGACGGCTCCAAGGTTGTCGACCCCAAGGTCGCCGCCGCTGTCGCCGCCGCCGAGGCGGCCGGACCGCAGCACGGTGGGACCGTCCGGGTCGACAGCTGGATCTGGGCCGTCCGGCTGGTCAAGACCCGCTCCGTCGGGGCGACCGCCTGCCGGGGCGGTCACGTCCGGGTGAACGGCGAGCGCGTGAAGCCCGCCTACTCCCTGGGCGTCGGCGACGAGGTCCGCCTGCGCCACGAGGGCCGGGAGCGTGTCGTCGTCGTGCAGCGCCTGATCCGCAAGCGGGTCGGCGCCCCGGTGGCCGTCCAGTGCTACGTCGACAACTCCCCGCCACCCCCGCCGCGCGAGGCCGTCGCCCCCGTGGCCATCCGCGACCGGGGCACGGGCCGGCCGACCAAGCGCGACCGCCGCGAACTGGAGCGCCTGCGCGCCCTGAACAGCCTCAAGAACCGCCCCGGCGGCCCCTGACCCGGCGCCCAGCCCTGCCCTTCCCATCGCCCCCCATCGCCCCCGGTCGCCCTCGATCGTCCCCATCGCCCCCGACCGTCCACCGCCGACCGGCCGCCCTCCCCACCGACCGCCGCACGGCCCGCCCCACGGCCGGTGCCCGGCACGCTCGTACCCGGGCACCCGGGCACCCGCCCCCCGACACCGGCCCGGACATCCCGGCACATCCCCGACGCCCCGTCGACGACGCCCCATCGACGGCGGACCGGATTCGCTGCTAGACCTGCTCATCGCACCACCAGAACCACCCGCACCGCCCGCACTATTCGCCCAACTTGGCATGTTCGCACCAATTGCATCATCTCCGTCCATGACTCCATGACCCCAGGAGGAGCATGTGAGAGCACGTCGCGCGGCCGTCCGGGCCGCCTCGGCGCTCATCGCCGCCTTCGCGCTGACCGGCGCACTCGCCGGCCCCGTCGCCGCGGCCCCCGACGTCACCGCGGCACCGGTCGCCACCGCGACCGACCCGGTCACGCACGAGGAGAACGACCGGGTCCCCGAGGGCTCGGTCTGGACCCAGCAGTACTTCCCGTCCGCGGACGACTCCGGCACCGAACTGCACGCCGACGTCCTGCTGCCGGAGACCCTGCCCAAGAAGAAGAAGGTGCCGGTCATCCTGTCGATCGGCCCCTACTTCGCGCACTCGGGGCAGACCGGCCCGGAGGGCTTCAGCCACACCGGCCCCTCCGCCCGGTTCCAGGACTTCATCGAGGGCGCCGACCTGTTCGACAACGGCTACGCCTTCGTCATGGTCGACCTGCGCGGCTTCGGCGGCTCCACCGGCTGCCTGGACTGGGGCGGGCCCGGCGAGCAGGCCGACGTCGAGGCCGCCGTCGCCTGGGCCGCGAAGCAGCCCTGGTCCACCGGCGCGGTCGGCATGTACGGCAAGTCGTACGACGCCGTGACCGGTCTGATCGGCAACAACCTGGACCAGCGCGCGCTCAAGGCCGTGGTGGCCCAGGAGCCCGTCTGGGACATGTACCAGTACATCTACTCCAACGGCGTGCCCCGGCCGAACGTGACCGGCACCGCCGACGCCTACAACTCCATCGCCACGATGGAGCCGATGACGGACGACGACGCCTACTACCAGGCCAACGCCCGCTACGAGGACACCCACCCGGAGTGCCTGACCGAGAACTCCGCCGGGTACCGAATATCCGACCAGTGGGACGAGCACTGGACCTCCCGTGACCTGGCCGCGATGGCCAAGGGCAGCGACACCCCGCTCTTCGTCACCCAGGGCTTCATCGAGAACAACACCAAGCCCGAGGAGATGGAGGAGTATCTCGACAACCACCAGGGCGTCGAACGCGGCTGGCTCGGCCAGTGGGACCACGTCCGCGGCGGCGACCGCGTCAGCGACGGCCGCCTCGCCATGGGCCGCGAGGGCTGGTACGCCGAGACGCTCTCCTTCTACGACCAGTACCTCAAGGGCAGCAAGCCGACGGTCCGTTACCCGGCCTACGCCGTCGAGGACTCCACCGGGGCCTGGCGCGCCCAGCGCACCTGGCCGGTCGTCGAACGGTCGGTCGACCTCTCGCTCGGCGGCGGCTCCTACGTGGACGACGGCGGCGCCTCGGCCCGCGCGGCACTGACCGCCTCGGGCGGCACCCCGGCACCCAAGCAGTCCCAGCCGTCGGGCAGGTGGGACCTGGAGAACGCGCCCGCGACCGAGCAGGCCGCGCCGAAGGGGCTGGCCGAGGCCCAGGCCGAGACCCAGCGGTCCGGTGACATCACCTCCAGTTTCTTCGTGTGGTCGAAGCCCGTGCAGCGCGACGTACGCGTCACGGGCACTCCGCAGATCTCACTGACCGCCCGGGGCGAGGGCAACATCATGCTCAAGCTCTATGACGTCGCCCCGGACGGCAGCGCCGTCATGTTCGACGAGCAGGTCTCGCTGCTGGAGTCGGGCCGGCTGACCGTCGATCTGAAGGCGACCGACTGGACGCTGACCGCCGGGCACGTCCTGGCCGTCGAGATCGGCTCCATCCAGACCGGCTCGTGGCGTGACACGCCCTCCGGCGAGACCATCAAGGTCAAGAACGCGCGGCTGGAACTGGCCCTGGACGACCCGGCCGACGACGTCGCCACCCAGGGTGACCGCTCGCCGTTCCTGGACACCTATCTGAGCCAGTACACGGTGTCGCTGCCGGCCGGTCCGCCGTCGTTCTCGGTGATCCCGGGCGGTCGCCTCTGACACTCGGCGCTGCCGTGCCCGTGGCCGTGCCCGTGGACCGCAGACAGGTCTTCGGCTCAGGCCGCGGGCACGGCCCGCACCCATATCCGATCATCGGTCAGATACCGGTCCACTCTCAGCCCCGCCTCCGCCAGCGCCGCCTCGAACTCCTCCCGCGTCATCGGCCGCGCCCGGAAGGTCTGGGTCCAGACCGCGTCCGGGAACTCGTACTCGGCGCGTACCTCGTTGACTCCCTCGCCGATCGGCTCCGACGAGGCGATGCGCACGGTGAAGCCGCCGGGGTCGGTCCGCTCCCTGGGCACCCGGGTGTGGTAGTCCTCGCCCTCCCGCTGGATCAGGACGCAGCCGTCCTTCGCCACATGCCGGGCGCAGGTCCGCAGCAGCCCCCGCCGCACCTCCGCGTCGGCGGTGTGCACGAGGAACGAGGCGAGCAGCACCACGTCGAACGTCTCGCCCAGGTCGAGGTCCTCGATCGGGCCGCATATCGTGCGGGCGCCCCGGACCCGCTCGAGCATCTCGGCGGACTCGTCGACGGCCGTCACCGTGAACCCGCGCTCGCGCAGCGGGTGGGTCAGCCGCCCGACGCCGCTGCCCAGCTCCAGGACGCGGGCGCCCGCCGGCACGGCGGACGCGACGATGTCCGGCTCGGCTCCGGCCGGCAGCCGGGAGTAGAGCTCGACCGCACAGCCGTCCGGGGTGATGGCCCCGGGTCCCGTCCCCTTGTGCCCCGCTCGCATTTTCAGCTCCATGCCCGTCCAACGGACCGCTCCCGCACGTCCGTTCCCACCCCGGACCGGCTCACCCGAACGAGTGAGCACAGGCCGCAGGAGGCCCGCCTGGTCAACGGTTCCGGTGCCGAGTACGTTGCCAGGAGGAGCGGGTGATCGAGATGCGTACAGGCAGTGAACCGGCGACCGCGCGCAGTGCCCTGCGGGCACGCCTCTGGCTGAGTGTGTGGGGCGAGGTCTGGACGGTCTTCGGAACGGTGGCGTTCGTGCTGGTCGGCCGGCCCGGCTGGGCTGCGGCGTGCGCGGCGCTGTGGCTGGTCGTCACGGTCGACCTGGCCGTGGTCCTGCGGCGCCTGCGCCAGGGCCCGCACTGGCAGCCCGGCCGGGACATCCCGCCGTACCGGCCGCTGGACGGCCGCCGGTAGACACCGGTACTGGTCGGCCGCCGATGGACACCGGTACTGGTCGGCCGCCGGTAGACAGCGGTACTGGACGGACGCCGGTAGACAGCGGTACTGAACGGCCGCCGATAGACACCGGCGCTGGACGGCCACCGATGGACACCGGTACTGGACGGACGCCGGCTGCACCGGTGGGGCCCTTCGGCGCGGCCCTCAGCCGTCGAAGTCCGCCCGCCGCAGGTACTGCGGATTGGGATCCAGCGCGGCGGCCAGCCGGAAGTGGCGTCGGGCCTGGTCGGAGCGGTTCTGGCGTTCGTAGGTGCGGGCGAGCGCGAAGTGCGCGAAGGCGTTGTCCGGCTCTCGTTCCAGCACGATCGTGAACTCCAGCTCGGCGGGTCTGAGCTGCGCCGCGGCGAAGAAGGCACGTGCGCGCAGCAGCCGGGCGGCGGTGTTCTCCGGGTGCGCGGCGATCACACTGTCCAGCAGCTTCACCGCGCCCCGCGGGTCCCGCGCCGCGAGCAGCTGCTCGGCGGCACGGAAGTCGATCACGTCCGTCTCCGGTGTGCGTCCGGTCGGTCCGCTGGTCTCGGGCACGGCAGAGTCCTTCCCTCACTGGGGCGGTTCAACGCCCGTGCGGGTACCGCTATTCCTGGGGCGCCCGGGGCTATTGGGAAGCCGTGCGCGCCCGGGCCGCCAGTTCGGCCCACACGTCCGTCACCCGGCGCCGCAGGTCGTCCAGCGGCACGTCGTTGTCGATGACGATGTCCGCGACGGCCCGGCGCTGTTCACGGGTGGCCTGGGCGGCCATCCGGGCGCGGGCGTCCGGTTCGGTCATGCCGCGCAGCCGGACCAGCCGGTCCAGCTGGGTGGCGGGGTCGGTGTCGACGACGATCACCAGGTCGTAGAGGGGCGCGAGGCCGTTCTCGGTGAGGAGCGGCACGTCGTGCACGACGACGGCGTCCGGCGCCGCGGCCCGTTCCAGTTCCTCGGACCGGGCGCGCACCAAGGGATGCACGATCGAGTTCAGTACGCCGAGCCGCTCCTGGTCGGCGAAGACGATCGAGCCGAGCTTCGGCCGGTCCAGGCCGCCGTCCGCGGCCAGGACGTCCGCGCCGAAGGCGTCGACCACCGCGGCGAGCCCCTCGGTTCCGGGCTCGACCACCTCGCGCGCGATGCGGTCCGAGTCGATCAGTACGGCGCCGCACTCCACGAGCAGCCGGGACACTTCGCTCTTGCCGGCGCCGATCCCGCCGGTCAGGCCCACCTTCAGCATGACCGCAAGCCTAGGGCGCTGCTCCGGCGGACTTCCCGAGGGGGCTTCCTCAGCCGTCCCCCTCGCGCTCCGCCAGGAACCGTTCGAACTCGCGGCCGATCTCGTCCGCCGAGGGGATCTCGACCGGCTCGGCGAGCATGTTGCCCCGGGTCTCGGCGCCCGCGGCGGCGTCGTACTGGTGCTCCAGGCCCTGGACGAGCGCGGTGAGCTCCTCGTCGCCCTCCTGGATCTGCCGGTCGATCTCGGTCTGGGTGCGGTGCGCCTGGGTGCGCAGCGAGTGCGCGATGCCGGGCAGCACCAGACCGGTGGCGGCCGTGATGGCCTCCAGGACGGTCAGCGCGGCGTCCGGGTAGGCGGAGCGGGCGATGTAGTGGGGGACGTGCGCGGCGACGCCCAGGACGTCGTGTCCGGCCTCCATGAGGCGGTGTTCGACGAGTGCCTCGGCGCTGCCGGGGACCTGCGCCTCCTCGAACGGGCTGCGGTGGCCGGGGACCAGGTCGGAGCGGTTGCCGTGCGGGGTGATGCCGACCGGGCGGGTGTGCGGGACGCCCATCGGGATGCCGTGGAAGCTGACGGCCAGGCGGACGGCGAGCCGCTCCACGATCTGTCCGACGGCCGCGGCGAAGCGCTCCCACTCGACGTCGGGCTCGGGACCGGACAGCAGCAGGAAGGGCGCTCCGGTGGCGTCCTGGACCAGGCGCACTTCCAGGGCGGGCACCTCGTAGTCGGTGTAGCGGTCGCGCTTGAACGTCAGCAGCGGCCGGCGGGCCCGGTAGTCCACGAGCCGGTCGTGGTCGAACCGGGCGACGACCTGGTGGGGCAGTGAGTCGAGCACCTGCTCGACGACCTGGTCGCCGGTCTCCCCGGCGTCGATGTAGCCGTCGAAGTGGTAGAGCATGACAAGACCGGCCGACTCCTGGGCGAGCGCCATGTCGACCACGGCCAGGCCCTTCGGCTCCCATGTGTACAAACCCTGTGGATCAAGCACTGTGGCGGTCCTCCCTTGTCTTCCCCCTGGTCGAACGTCCGCGGGGGTCCGGGCATTCCCGCCCGGACCCCGGGGGACGCAGAACCTCACCGGGTTCTCAGGAAGCGAGCACGCGCGTGTGTAGTTCCGTCACCACCTTGCGGGCGGACGCGATCGCGCCGTGCTGCCAGGCGTCGAGGTAACTGAGGTAGTCACCGGCGAAGTAGACATGTCCCTGGGCCTGGTTGAGGGGTGCGTAGGCGGGGGCGTCGGGACCGCCGGGCATGGAGTGCCAGGCGCCTTCGAGGTACGGGGTGAGCTTCCACTGGTGGGAGAAGGCGGCGGCCAGTTCGGTCCGGTACTTCTCACCGTGGATCCTGACCCCTTGGGCTACGGCGCGCGCCTGGCGTTCGGCGGGGGTGAGCGCCGAGTAGGTCTCGGAGGCGGTGCCGGTGTTGTAGTAGCCGATGAGCAGGCCGCGTTCGCCGAGGTGGCCGTAGGACGGGTACCAGATGTGGGCGAGGTCGAGGTCGGTCTCGGTGATGCCGCCGAATATCTTGAAGTCGGTCTCCCACCAGCGGCTCCGGTACTCCAGGCCGATCTTCGACGCCTGGGAGGGCCGCACGGCCTCCAGGGCGGTCTGTACGGCGGAGCCGAGGTTGTGGGAGGTCTTGGCCAGGAGGTGCGGGGCGAGGGTGGCGACGCAGTAGTCGGCCGTCATGGTGCGCGTTCGGCCGTTGTGCCGGTAGGTCACGACGACGCCGTCGCTGGTGTCGCGGACGTCGGTGACGGGGGCGCCGGTGCGGATCCGGTCGTGGCCGATGGCGCGGGCGAACGCCTTGGGTATCGCGTCCATGCCGCCGACCGGCTGGAACATCAGCATCGCCTGGTCGTAGCCGAACTCGAAGGAGAAGTACCGGCCGACGTTGGAGGCGAAGACATCGCTCAAGGAGGGCACGCCGCCGAGTTGCTCGCCGGGGGTGCCGGTGGCGCCCGGGTCGGCGGTGAAGCCCCGGTGCTCGGTGCCGGTGTACTTGTAGTCGGCGCCGAGGGAGCCGTAGCTCTTGAGGAAGGTCCGCAGCCTCTCCTTGTCGTCGGCGGTGAGGGCGGCGTCCAGGGCGCCGGAGTCGGTGGCCTTGGCGAGCAGTTCGGAGACGTAGCCGTAGACGTCGGCCTTGGCGGTGCGGTACTGGACCGGGGCCGTCATGCCGCTGCTCTCGTTGTAGATGAGCGCGCTGGCGTTGCTGTTGGTGAACACCTCGACGTCGACGCCGAGTTCGCGGCAGTAGTCGAGGGTGACCATCCACTGGGCGAGGCGGCCGGGGCCGCAGTTCATGTACTGGCCCGCGCTGAACTCCGCCGTCTGGCGGTGTCCGGCGAGGTCGACGGTGGTGTCGCCGCCGCGGACGGTGAAGTTGCGGCCGCCGACGCGGTCGCGGGCCTCCAGGACGGTGCAGTCGTAGCCGGCCTTGCCGAGTTCGTAGGCGGTGGTGAGGCCGGCGATGCCGCCGCCGATGACGGCCACCTTGGCGGGCTTGCCGGACCGGCCCTGGAGGTGGAAGTCGCCGCTGCGGGGTGCCTGGAAGGGCGGCTCCTTCTCGGCCGCGTAGGCGGCGGTGGGGGCGAGGCCGAGGGCCCCCATGGTGGCGAACATGGCGCCGGCGCCGCCGGTGACGCCGACGCTGCGCAGAAAGCCGCGGCGGCTGGTTCCCGTTCCCGCTTGAGGTTCTGCCATGCGGCGGATCCCCTTTCCCTTGGGTCCCGTCAAATGTCCCTGGGGATCACCGCCGTACCCGCCGGCGGTGATCTTGGAGTCGGGAGGGATCCTCACAGCGCCGTGTTACACGCCGACACACTTCGCCATCTCGCACGGATTTCCGATTGTTACGGCTGCGAGGGTGTCCGGGCTGCGAGGGCAGGGGCCAGGGCCGGGGACGCGGAAGACCCCGCCCCCTCGCGAAGAGGGAACGGGGTCTTCCGTACAGCTACTACACAGCTACTACCGGTGTACCGGGGTGAGCGTCAGCTCTGGCCGCCGGCCAGCTTCTCGCGCAGCGCGGCCAGCGCCTCGTCCGACGCCAGCGCGCCGGAGTTGTCGCCGCCCTCGGACGAGTACGAGCCGCCGCCACCACCACCGGAGGCGGCCGGAGCCGCACCCGCGACGTCGGTGCCCTCGGCAGCGGCCTTCTCGTCCGCCTCGCGGGACTTGATGACCTGCGCCTGGTGCTGCTCGAAGCGCTGCTGCGCCTCGGCGTACTGGGTCTCCCACGCCTCGCGCTGGGTCTCGTAGCCCTCGAGCCAGTCGTTGGTCTCGGGGTCGAAGCCCTCGGGGTAGATGTAGTTGCCCTGGTCGTCGTAGGACGCGGCCATGCCGTACAGGGTCGGGTCGAACTCGACCGTCGACGGGTCGGCGCCGAAGGCCTCGTTGGCCTGCTTCAGCGAGAGGCTGATGCGACGGCGCTCGAGGTCGATGTCGATGACCTTGACGAAGATCTCGTCGTTGACCTGGACGACCTGCTCCGGGATCTCCACGTGGCGCTCGGCCAGCTCGGAGATGTGGACCAGACCCTCGATGCCCTCGTCCACGCGGACGAACGCACCGAACGGAACCAGCTTCGTGACCTTGCCGGGCACGACCTGGCCGATCTGGTGGGTGCGGGCGAACTGCTGCCACGGGTCTTCCTGGGTCGCCTTCAGCGACAGGGAGACGCGCTCGCGGTCCATGTCCACGTCGAGCACCTCGACGGTGACTTCCTGGCCGACCTCGACAACCTCGGAGGGGTGGTCGATGTGCTTCCAGGACAGCTCGGACACGTGGACCAGACCGTCGACGCCACCCAGGTCCACGAAGGCACCGAAGTTGACGATCGAGGAGACGACGCCGGACCGCACCTGGCCCTTCTGGAGGGTGGTGAGGAAGGTCTGGCGGACCTCGGACTGGGTCTGCTCCAGCCAGGCACGGCGGGACAGGACCACGTTGTTGCGGTTCTTGTCCAGCTCGATGATCTTGGCCTCGAGCTCCTTGCCCACGTAGGGCTGGAGGTCACGGACGCGGCGCATCTCGACCAGGGAGGCCGGGAGGAAGCCACGGAGGCCGATGTCGAGGATGAGACCACCCTTGACGACCTCGATGACGGTACCGGTGACGATCCCGTCCTCTTCCTTGATCTTCTCGATGGTGCCCCAGGCACGCTCGTACTGGGCGCGCTTCTTCGAGAGGATCAGGCGGCCTTCCTTGTCCTCCTTCTGGAGAACAAGGGCTTCGATCTCGTCACCGACGGCGACGACCTCATTGGGGTCGACGTCATGCTTGATCGAGAGCTCGCGGCTCGGGATAACGCCTTCGGTCTTGTAACCGATGTCGAGCAGGACCTCGTCCCGGTCGACCTTCACGATGACGCCGTCGACGATGTCGCCGTCGTTGAAGTACTTGATCGTCTCGTCGATCGCGGCGAGGAAGGCTTCCTCGTTACCGATGTCGTTGACCGCTACCTGCGGGGTGGTGGCGGTGGTCTCGGTGCTGCTCGTCATGTGGGAAAGGGCTCCGGTACGGACATTGAAGTCGTAGGTACTGCTACGCCGGAGCCCGTTTCGCCCTGTAGAAGCCGGACAGCCAAGGAAGCGCCCCACCGGATGACCGGTGATGCGCCTCGACAACCGAGGGGACATACATACAGATGCGAGCGCAGCCTGCTACGTCTGAGGTGCGCAAGCCCGCAGCGCAACTTGTAGCATACGGGGGCAGCCGGGCAGGGTCAATGCGCGAAGCCGCACACCCGGGGCGGATCGCCGCATACCCGGCACAAATCGTGTCTCCCGAGGCCACGCGGGCCCTGCGGCGCCCCCTTGTGACACCCGTGGGACACGGTCGTACGGAGGAGCCGCAGATTAGTACGAGGGAGCCCGTCATCCAAGAGCCCGAAGGTCCCGAACCCGAGGCCACCCGGCGTGCGGCAGGCGTCACCGAGAGCGCCCGCGCCAACCGTGGCTGGTGGGACCGCAACGCGGACGAGTACCAGGTCGAGCACGGCACCTTCCTCGGCGACGACCGCTTCGTGTGGTGTCCCGAGGGACTCGACGAGGTGGAGGCCGAGCTGCTCGGCCCGCCGGAGGAGCTGAAGGGCCGGGACGTCCTGGAGATCGGCGCCGGCGCGGCCCAGTGCGCGCGCTGGCTGGCCGCCCAGGGGGCCCGCCCGGTCGCCCTGGACCTCTCGCACCGCCAGCTCCAGCACGCCCTGCGGATCGGCAGTCCGTTCCCCCTGGTGTGCGCCGACGCGGGCGCGCTGCCGTTCGCCGACGCCTCCTTCGACCTGGCCTGCTCGGCGTACGGGGCGCTGCCCTTCGTCGCCGATCCGCGGCTGGTGCTGTCGGAGGTGCGGCGGGTGCTGCGCCCCGGCGGGCGGTTCGTGTTCTCCGTGACGCATCCGGTCCGCTGGGCCTTTCCGGACGAGCCGGGCCCGGAAGGGCTGAGCGTCGCGTCGTCCTACTTCGACCGCACGCCCTACGTCGAGCAGGACGACGACGGCCGCGCGGTGTACGTCGAGCACCACCGCACGCTCGGCGACCGGGTCCGGGACGTCGTCGCCTCGGGCCTGACCCTGGTCGACCTGGTCGAGCCGGAGTGGCCCGCGTGGAACACCTCCGAGTGGGGCGGCTGGTCCCCGCTGCGCGGGAACCTGATCCCGGGGACGGCGATCTTCGTGTGCGTACGAGACTGAGTGCGTGATCCGTTACGACGCCCTGGACGCCCTTCCCGTACGCGCCGCCCTTCCCGGTCTGGGCGACGCCCTGGCGGCACACGGCACCGCCGTGCTGGTCGCGCCGCCCGGCACCGGCAAGACGACGCTGGTGCCGCTGGTGCTGGCCGGGCTGGTCGGCGCGGGTGCCCCCGCGCGGGTGCTCGTGGCGGAGCCGCGGCGGATCGCGGCCCGCGCGGCGGCCCGGCGGATGGCCTGGCTGCTGGGCGAGAAGCCCGGCGAGAGCGTCGGGTTCACGGTGCGCGGGGAGCGGGTCGTGGGGCGGCACACGCGCGTGGAGGTCGTCACGACGGGGGTGCTGCTCCAGCGGCTCCAGCGCGACCAGGAGCTGACCGGCGTCGACGTGGTGATCCTCGACGAGTGTCATGAGCGGCATCTGGACGCGGACACGGCGGCGGCGTTCCTGTGGGACGTGCGCGAGACGCTCCGCCCCGAGCTGCGGCTGGTGGCCGCGTCGGCGACGACGGACGCGGAGGGCTGGGCGGCGCTGCTGGGCGGGGCGCCGGTGGTCGCGGCGGCGGGTGCCTCGTACGCGGTGCAGACGGTGTGGGCGCCGCCGGCCCGGCCGGTCCGGCCGCCGCACGGGATGCGGGTGGATCCCGCGCTGCTGACGCACGTGGCGTCGGTGGTGCGGCGGGCGCTGGCCGAGCGGGACGGGGACGTGCTGTGCTTCCTGCCCGGCGTGGGCGAGATCGCGCGGGTCGCGGGGCAGCTCGGCGGGCTGGACGGCGTGGACGTCCTCCAGGTGCACGGGCGGGCGCCGGCCGCCGCGCAGGACGCGGTACTGGCGCCCGGGCGGCGGCGCCGGGTGGTGCTGGCGACATCGGTCGCGGAGTCGTCGCTGACGGTCCCCGGCGTGCGGGTGGTCGTCGACTCGGGGCTGGCCCGGGAGCCGCGGGTGGACCACGCGCGCGGGCTGAGCGCGCTGGCCACGGTACGGGCCTCGCAGGCCGCCGCGCGGCAGCGGGCGGGGCGGGCCGGGCGGGAGGCGCCGGGCGCGGTCTACCGGTGCTGGACGGAGGCGGAGCACGGCCGGCTGCCGCGGTTCCCGGCGCCGGAGATCAAGGTGGCCGACCTGACGGCGTTCGCTCTCCAGGCGGCGTGCTGGGGCGATCCGGACGCGTCCGGCCTGGCGCTCCTGGATCCGCCGCCGGGCGGGGCGATGGCGGCGGCGCGGTCGGTACTGACGGCCGTGGGCGCGGTCGACGCCACCGGCCACGCCACCGCGCGGGGCGCCCGGCTGTCCCGGCTGGGGGTGCATCCGCGGCTGGGGCGGGCGCTGTTGGACACGGCGGGTTCCGGTGGGGCGGCCGGGGCTCCGGACGCCGCGGTGGAGGTCGTCGCGCTGCTCAGTGAGGAGGCGCCCCGGGAGTACGGAGACGACCTGGCCGGCGCCGTACGGGCCGCCCGGCACCGGGGTGACGCCTACGGCACACGGTGGCGGGCGGAGACGAGGCGATTGCGGGACGGCACCCGGGAGGCGCCCGGCCGGGCGACGGGCGGGTCCGGCGAGGGGCGGCGCAGGGGCACGGTCGGGGGCGGCGGGACCGAGGGCGCCTCCAGATCCGGCCGGGCGACGGGAGGAGCCGACGAAGGGCGGCGGAGGAACACGGACGGGGACAGCGGGACCGAAGACGCCTCCAGATCCGGCCGGGCGACGGGAGGAGCCGACGAAGGGCGGCGCAGGAACACGGCCGGGGACAGCGGGACCGAGGGCGCTTCCCGGTCCGGTCGGGCGGACGAAGGTGCCGTCGAGCGGGTGGCCGGGCTCGTCGCCGCGCTGGCCTTTCCCGAGCGGGTCGCCAAGGCGGACGGGGGGTCGTATCTCATGGTCTCCGGGACCCGGGCCGAGCTCGCCGAGGGGTCGGCGCTGCGCGGGGCGGCCTGGATCGCCGTCGCCGTGGCCGACCGGCCGGTGGGACGGCGGCACGCGCGCGTGCAGCTCGGTGCGGCCGTCGACGAGGACGTCGCCCGGCGCGCGGCCGGCGCCCTGCTGGCGCGGCGGGACGAGGTGCGCTGGGCCGACGGCGACGTCGTGGCCCGGCGGGTCGAGCGGCTCGGGGCGGTCGAGCTGACGGCGCGTCCGCTGCGCGACCCGGACCCCGGCCTGGTACGGGAGGCCCTGCTGGAAGGGCTGCGGCAGGAAGGGTTCGGGCTGTTGCGCCGGTGGGCGGAGGCGGACGCGCTGCGGCAGCGGCTCGCCTTCCTCCACCGGCACCTGGGCGCGCCGTGGCCCGAGGTGTCCGACCAGGCGCTGCACGCGCGCGTGGCGGAGTGGCTGGAGCCGGAGCTCGGCCGGGCCCGGCGGCGCGCGGACCTCGCGCGGATCGACGCGGGACAGGCGCTGACGCGGCTGCTGCCCTGGGCCACCGGCGAGGCGGCCCGGCTCGACGACCTGGCCCCGGAGCGGATCACCGTCCCCAGCGGGTCCCGGGTCCGGGTCGACTACGGCGATCCGGAGCGGCCGGTGCTGGCGGTGAAGCTCCAGGAGATGTTCGGGCTCCAGCGCACCCCCGAGGTCGCCGGGGTGCCGCTCCTGGTCCACCTGCTCTCCCCCGCGGGCCGCCCGGCGGCGGTCACCGCCGATCTCGCCTCCTTCTGGCGCGACGGTTACCAGGGCGTCCGGGCGGAGCTGCGCGGCCGGTATCCGAAGCATCCGTGGCCCCAGGACCCGGCCGGCGCCGAACCCACCCGGCACACCAACGCCCGGCTCGCCCGGGAGGGCTGAGCCGGGCGTACCCGGGGCACGGGTCGTGCGGGTCGTGCGGGCCTACGGGGATCAGGCGGAGGGGGTGGCGGAGGCGCTCGCGCTCGCCGAGGAGGTCTCGGACGGGCTGGGCGAGGCCGAGGCCGCCGCCTCGACCGTCAGCTCGACGTCGACGGACGCGCCGCCCGCGGTGGTGATGCGCAGCAGGAACTTCCCCTCGGTGTCGTCCGCGTACAGCGTCGGCAGCTTCACCAGGCCCTTGGCGTCGGTCTCCAGGCCCGTCAGGGTGCGCACCGTCTTGCCGTCGGCGTCCTTGAAGTAGGGGCCCTTGTCGTTCTCGGTGGCGTCGGTGGCCGAGGTGATGAGCGCGGCGCTGACGGCGACCTGGTCGGCGACGGCGTCCTTGTAGGTGGCCTTCACCTCCACCTGGTCGGCGAACGTGCCGCCCGCGGCGCAGGTGAACTCGGTGTCGGCGGCAAGGACGACGGTGTCGGCGACGCGCTGGGTGACGGTGGCCGCGTAGTCGGGGCCGGCGACCGAGCGGCCGACGACCGTGGCGCGGACCAGGAAGCCGCCGGTCTTCGCACCGGCCCGCAGCGCGGGCGCGGTGGCCACGCCGGAGCTGTCGGTGAGGACCGTGGCGACCTGCTCGCCGGTGCTGAACTCGGCGTCGGTGTCGCCGATGACGGTGAAGCGGACCCGCACCTTGCCGACGGCCTTGCCCGAGCTGGTCTCCGCGCGGGTGCTGATCCGCTCGGTGAACGCGTCGCCCGCCATCGCGCTGAGCTTGCCGGTGCCGGCGTTCTCCAGGCGGGCCACGGTGTCGGTGGGGGTCTGCGGGGTCTCGCCGGGCGACGGTGTTTCGGAGGCGGGCGGACTGGGCGTCGACTCCTCGGGATCCGGGGACTCGGTGGACGGTGACGTGGTCCCGTCCGAATCCTTAGACGACCCGTTCGAGCCACCCGAACCGGTGCCGGCGCCGGTGCTGGGCGACGTGCTGGGCGACGTGCTGGGCGTGGCCGGGGTGGTGGCGTCGTCGCTGCGGCCGACGGGCAGGGTGCCGGTGCCGTCCGGGACCTCGTAGGTGCCCTTGCGGTAGTACTCCAGCCAGGACAGGACGGTGTTCAGGTACTCCGTCGAGTTGTTGTAGCTGAGGATGGCCGAGTCGAGGTCGTCCTGCTGGGACAGGTCCCAGCTGTTGCGGCACAGGTAGTGGCCGGCGGCGAGGGCGGCGTCGTAGATGTTGTTCGGGTCGGACTTGCCGTCGCCGTTGCCGTCGCGTCCGGCCCACGCCCAGGTGGACGGGATGAACTGCATGGGGCCGACGGCCTGGTCGTACTCGCTGTTGCCGTCGTACGCGCCGTTGTCCGTGTCCTTGATGAGCGCGAAGCCGTTGCCGTCGAGCTCCGGGCCGAGGATCGGGCTGGTGGTGGTGCCGTCGGCGGTCACGGCGCCGCCGCGGGCCTGTCCCGACTCCACCTTGCCGATGGCGGCGAGGAGTTGCCAGGGCAGGTTGCAGCCCGGCTTGGAGGCGCGCAGCGACGCCTCGGCCTTCTTGTAGGCGTCCAGGACGGTGGCGGGGATGCCCGACTCGGCCGAACCCTGGGTGACGGACGTGCCGGTGGTCGACGAGGGCGAGGGGACGGGGCTGTCGAGCGGCGGAAGGTCGGTGTAGTACCGGGAGTTGCCGGTGGCGGTGTCGTCGGCGCCGGAGGCGGACGCGGAGTCGGCGGTGCTCTGTCTGCCGTTGCCGTCGGTGCCGGCCGTGACGTCGGGCGCCTGGGACGCGGACAGGGCCGCGACCGCGACCGCCGCGACGGTGGTGGTCATCGCGCTCTTGCGCAGCCGCCTGCCGAAATGCGCCGCCATAGAGTGAACCCCTCCCATGGACGCCTGGGCGTCCCTCTCCGTCACGTGCTCGCTCTGGTGTGACGGATCGGCCGACGCCGCGGGTTGTACCCCGCGTCGCCGCTGATCATCGCGGAAAACCGTGTGCGCTTGTTCGACCGGTACGGTGACGCTGGCGACCCTACGACAACTTCCTTTGCTCGGGCACCCGTTCGTGCCCGATTTTCCCCGGTTGGCCGCGCCGTGTCGCCCGCCTGGTCCTTGTTCGCCATGCGGAGTCCGGCCACTGTTCATTCCCGGCCGCGCGGCTGGTCATCTTTTCCTACGGCTTTCCCTGCGGCTCTTCCTACGGCGCCGGCGCCTGCGGGGTGCCGAGCCGGCCGGGTGCGCGCCGACCGGGTCGGCGGTCGCGATGAACAGGGTCATCCTGCGGTCGGGACGGGGCCGGGGCAGCAGCGTGAGCGCCAGCGCCAGGTAGCTGCGGGTCAGATCGGCCCAGCGACGCCAGGGGGCCGCCGCTTCGGCGCTGCCCGGCGCGGCGAGGCTCCGGGGGGCGAGTCTGCGCCCCAGGTCGTCGCGTACGTGGCAGACGGCCGAGGTGAGGGTGGCGGGGACCCGGGCGGTACTCGCGCCCAGGGCGAGGGCCGGGACCGGCGGGAGTGGCACGCAGGCCGGCTCGCCGACGCCGGGCCGCGGCGGTGCCGTCCGGTGGTGGAGCATGCGTATACCCATGCCCGCATCCTCACGGGCGCCGGGGGCGGGGGCGTTTTCGCGGGGGCCACCTGAGTGACGGGCGCGGGGGCGGGCGGGGCGGGCAGGGGCGGCGGGCGGGACGAGGCGAAGGCCACTGTCGCCCCGACCCGGCGGGCGGGAACAGGGCCGACGCCGTGGCCGCCCCGAGCCGGCGGGCGGGAGCAGGACGAACGCCGTGGCCGCCCCGACCCGGCAGACAGGAGCAGGACGAACACCGTGGCCGCCCCGTCCTGCCCGGGGCGGGCTCTGTCCGGGAGCAGGGCGTCCGGGGACGGAGCTAGTGCGCCGCCGACTCCCAGTCCGCCCCCGCGCCCACCGAGACGCCCAGGGGGACCCGGAGGGACACCGCGTCGGCCATCTCGCGGCGGATCAGTTCCTCCGCCGTCGCGCGCTCGCCGGGGGCGATCTCCAGCACGATTTCGTCGTGCACCTGGAGCAGCATGCGGGACTTGAGGCCGGCCTCGGTCAGCGCCTTGTCCACGTTGAGCATGGCGATCTTGACGATGTCGGCCGCCGTGCCCTGGATGGGGGCGTTGAGCGCCATGCGCTCGGCGGCCTCGCGGCGCTGCCGGTTGTCGCTGTTGAGGTCGGGCAGGTAGCGGCGACGGCCGAACAGCGTCGCCGTGTAGCCCGTCGCCCGCGCCTCGTCGACGACCCGGCGCAGATAGTCCCGTACGCCGCCGAAGCGGTCGAAGTAGGCGTCCATCAGCATGCGGGCCTCGGCCGCCTCGATGTTCAGCTGCTGGGACAGGCCGAAGGCCGACAGCCCGTACGCCAGTCCGTACGACATCGCCTTGATCTTGCGGCGCATCTCCGCGTCGACCGCGTCCTGGCCGACGGAGAAGACCTGCGCGGCGGCGGTGGTGTGCAGGTCCTCGCCGGAGGTGAACGCCTCGATCAGGCCGGCGTCCTCGGAGAGGTGGGCCATGACGCGCAGCTCGATCTGGCTGTAGTCCGCCGTCATCAGGGACTCGAAGCCCTCGCCGACCACGAAGCCGCGGCGGATCGCCCGGCCCTCGTCGGTGCGCACCGGGATGTTCTGGAGGTTCGGGTCGGTGGAGGAGAGGCGGCCGGTCGCCGCGACCGTCTGGTTGAACGTGGTGTGGATGCGGCCGTCCGTCGCGATGGTCTTGATCAGGCCCTCGACGGTGACGCGCAGCTTGGCCTGCTCGCGGTGCCGGAGCATGATCACCGGCAGTTCGTTGTCCGTCTGCGTCGCGAGCCAGGCCAGGGCGTCGGCGTCCGTGGTGTAACCGGTCTTGGTCTTCTTGGTCTTCGGCAGGTTCAGCTCGCCGAAGAGGACCTCCTGGAGCTGCTTGGGCGAGCCGAGGTTGAACTCCCGGCCGGCCGCCGCGTGCGCCTCCTTCACCGCCTGCTGCACCGCGCCGGCGAACATCTGCTCCATCGCCTGGAGGTGCTCCCGGTCGGCCGCGATGCCGTGCCGCTCCATGCGGGCCAGCAGCGCGGAGGTGGGCAGCTCCATGTCGCGCAGCAGATCCGCCGCGCCGACCTCCTGGAGCCGGCCTCCGAACGCCTCGCCCAGGTCGAGGACGGCCCGGGCCTGGACCATCAGCGCCTCGGCCTCGGCGGCGTCGTCCGCGCCGAACGCCAGCTGGCCGTCGGCCGCCGCGGCCGGGGCCAGCTCGCGGTGCAGGTACTCCAGGGACAGCGCGTCCAGGTCGAAGGAGCGGCGGCCGGGCTTGACCAGATAGGCGGCGAGCGCGGTGTCCATCGAGACGCCCGCGATGTCCCAGCCGTGCTCGGCGAAGACCCGCATCGCGCCCTTGGCGTTGTGGAAGACCTTGGTGCGGTCCGGGTCGGCCAGCCAGGACGTCCAGGCCGTCTCGTCGGCCTCGTCCAGCTGGGACGGGTCGAACCAGGCCGCCTTGCCGTCGGCGGCGGCGAGGGCCACCTCGGCGACCGAGCCGGTGCCCAGCGCCCAGGTGTCGACGGTGGCTACGCCGAGCGGCTCGGTGCCGTGCCCGGTGAGCCAGCCGGCCAGTTCGCCGGTGCCGAGCACCGTGCCGTCCAGCTCCACGCCGTCCGCGACGACCGGGGTGGCCTCGGCCTCCTCGGCGCCCGGGTCGACGGCGTAGAGCCGCTCGCGCAGCGAGGGGTTGCGGATCTCCAGGGTGTCCAGGATCATCGCGACGCCCTTGCGGTCGTAGGCGGCGCGCTCCAGGTCGGTGACGGTCTTCGGCAGCTCGACCTGGCGCTCCAGCTCGGTGAGACGGCGGTTGAGCTTGACCGACTCCAGGTGGTCGCGGAGGTTCTGCCCGGCCTTGCCCTTGACCTCGTCGACGCGCTCGACCAGTTCGGCGAAGGAGCCGAACTGGTTGATCCACTTCGCGGCCGTCTTCTCGCCGACGCCGGGGATGCCGGGGAGGTTGTCGGAGGGGTCGCCGCGCAGGGCGGCGAAGTCGGGATACTGGGCGGGGGTCAGGCCGTACTTCTCGACGACCTTCTCCGGGGTGAAGCGGGTCAGCTCGGAGACGCCCTTGGTGGGGTAGAGCACCGTGGTGTGGTCGCTGACCAGCTGGAAGGAGTCGCGGTCGCCGGTGACGATCAGTACGTCGAAGCCCTCGGCCTCGGCCTGCGTGGCGAGGGTGGCGATGACGTCGTCGGCCTCGAAGCCGGTGACGGCGAACCGCTCCACGCGCATCGCGTCGAGCAGCTCGCCGATCAGCTCGACCTGGCCCTTGAACTCGTCCGGGGTCTTGGAGCGGTTCGCCTTGTACTCGGTGAACTCCTCGCTGCGCCAGGTCTTGCGGGAGACGTCGAACGCCACCGCGAAGTGCGTGGGCGCCTCGTCACGCAGCGTGTTGGCCAGCATCGAGGCGAACCCGTAGATGGCGTTGGTCGGCTGGCCGGTCGCGGTGGTGAAGTTCTCCGCGGGCAGCGCGAAGAACGCGCGGTACGCCAGCGAGTGCCCGTCCATGAGCATCAGGCGTGGGCGGCTGCCGCCGGTGGGGGTCTGGGTCTTCTTCGATGCTGTGTCTGCCACGTCCACGATCCTGCCACGTGCCACTGACAGTCGGCTCCGCGTCGGTGCGGGTGGCGTCCTTATGAGGGGGTCGCTGTTCGGCTGCGGATGCGTCGTGGCTGGGCGCGCAGTTCCCCGCGCCCCTCAGGGCGATGTTCCCGCCGGCGGAACAAGAGGGCGCCGTGCCCGTCGGCGTCCCGCGCGGCCGCCGTCTCACCGCGCGGGCGCGTCGTGGCCGGGCGCGCAGTTCCCCGCGCCCCTCAGGGCGATGTCCTCCCCGGCGGAACAAGAGGGCGCCGTGTCCGTCGGCGTCCCGCGCGGCCGCCGTCCTCACTGCGCGGGCGCGTCGTGGCTGGGCGCGCAGTTCCCCGCGCCCCTCAGGGCGATGTTCCCGCCGGCGGGGACGAGGGGGCGCCGTGCCCGCCGTCTCCCCGCGCGGGTGCGTCGTGGCCGGGCGCGCAGTTCCCCGCGCCCCTTGGGGGCGCGGGGGCGTCGCAAGCATTGTTGCCGTCGCCGTTCCTGACCGGGCCGCGGCGGTGTCGGTGGTGCGTGCGAGGATCGGAGACGTACCTCACACGTGCATGCGAAGGAGCGCGCGATGGCCACCAAGCCGCCCAAGAGTGACCCGGTCCAGGACGCGCCGCGGGTCACCGGGCCGAAGCACGCGGCGGCGGGCGTCCCGGCCATCGGCCACACCCTGCGCATCGCCCAGCGGCAGATGGGCGTGAAGCGCACCGCCCTGACCCTGCTGAGCGTGAACCAGAAGAACGGCTTCGACTGCCCGGGCTGCGCCTGGCCGGAGCCGGAGCACCGGCACACCGCGGAGTTCTGCGAGAACGGCGCGAAGGCGGTGGCCGAGGAGGCCACCCTGCGCCGGGTCACCCCGGAGTTCTTCGCCGCGCACCCGGTCGCCGACCTCGCCGGCCGCAGCGGGTACTGGCTGGGCCAGCAGGGCCGCCTCACCCACCCCATGTACCTCCCGGAGGGCGGCACGCACTACGAGCCGGTCACCTGGGAGCGCGCCTTCGACATCATCGCGGCGGAGATCGGCGGTCTCGGCTCCCCCGACGAGGCCGTTTTCTACACCTCCGGGCGCACCAGCAACGAGGCCGCGTTCCTCTACCAGCTCTTCGCCCGCGAGCTGGGCACCAACAACCTGCCCGACTGCTCCAACATGTGCCACGAGTCGTCCGGCTCGGCGCTCAGCGAGACCATCGGCATCGGCAAGGGCAGCGTCCTGCTGGAGGACCTGTACAAGGCCGACCTGATCGTCGTCGCCGGGCAGAACCCGGGTACGAACCATCCGCGCATGCTGTCCGCCCTGGAGCAGGCCAAGGCCAACGGCGCGCAGATCATCAGCGTCAACCCGCTGCCCGAAGCCGGGCTGGAGCGGTTCAAGAACCCGCAGACGCCGAAGGGGCTCGCCGCCGGCGCCGCGCTCACCGACCTGTTCCTGCAGATCCGCATCGGCGGCGACCAGGCCCTGTTCCGGCTGCTCAACAAGCTGATCATCGAGACGCGGGGCGCCGTCGACGAGGCGTTCGTACGCGAGCACACCCACGGGTACGAGGAGTTCGTCGACGCCGCCCGGGCCGCCGACTGGGACGAGACGCTGGCCGCCACCGGCCTCACCCGCGCGGAGATCGAGGAAGCCCTGGCCATGGTGCTGGCCTCCGAGCGGACCATCGTGTGCTGGGCCATGGGACTCACCCAGCACAAGCACTCCGTGCCCACCATCCGCGAGGTCGTCAACTTCCTCCTGCTGCGCGGCAACATCGGCCGCGAGGGCGCGGGCGTCTGCCCGGTGCGCGGCCACTCCAACGTGCAGGGCGACCGCACTATGGGCATCTTCGAACGCCCGGCGCCCGCCTTCCTGGACGCCCTGGAGAAGGAGTTCGGCTTCGCCCCGCCGCGCGAGCACGGCTTCGACGTGGTCCGGGCCATCCGCGCCCTGCGCGACGGCGCGGCGAAGGTCTTCTTCGCCATGGGCGGCAACTTCGTCGCCGCCTCCCCCGACACCGAGGTCACCGAGGCGGCCATGCGCCGCGCCCGGCTCACCGTGCACGTGTCGACGAAGCTGAACCGCAGCCACGCGGTCACCGGCGCCCGCGCCCTGATCCTGCCGACCCTGGGCCGCACCGAGCGCGACCTCCAGGGCGGCGGCGAGCAGTTCGTGACGGTCGAGGACTCCATGGGCATGGTGCACGCCTCGCGCGGCCGCCTGGAGCCGGCGAGCCGGCACCTGCTGTCCGAACCGGCCATCGTGTGCCGGCTGGCCCGCCGGGTGCTGGGCGCGGACAGCGCCACGCCCTGGGAGGAGTTCGAGAAGGACTACGCCACGGTCCGCGACCGCATCGCCCGGGTGATCCCCGGCTTCGAGGACTTCAACGCCCGCGTGGCCCGCCCCGGCGGCTTCGCCCTGCCGCACGCCCCACGCGACGAGCGGCGTTTCCCGACCGCCACCGGCAAGGCCAACTTCACCGCCGCCGCGGTGGAGTTCCCCGAACTGCCGAAGGGCCGGCTGCTCCTTCAGACACTGCGCTCGCACGACCAGTACAACACCACGATCTACGGCCTCGACGACCGCTACCGGGGGATCAGGAACGGCCGCCGGGTGGTCCTGGTCAACCCCGAGGACGCCCGCGAGCTGGGCGCCCGGGACGGCTCCTACGTGGACCTGGTCGGCGAGTGGAAGGACGGTACGGAGCGCCGGGCGCCCGGTTTCCGCGTCGTGCACTACCCGACCGCCCGGGGCTGCGCGGCGGCGTACTACCCGGAGACCAACGTCCTGGTGCCGCTGGACGCCACCGCGGACACCAGCAACACCCCGGCCAGCAAGTCCGTCATCGTCCGTCTGGAACAATCGGCCACCGGCTGAGCGCCCGCTCAGCCGACGGCGGACAGCCACCGGAAGAACCACCAGGACGTACGAACGAACGGAGCCGGCCCATGGGCGAGCAGCAGCACGTGAAGTTCCCGCAGGAGGTCATCGACGAGTACGCCGCGCTCGGCGTCGACCTGCCCGCCCTGTTCTCCGCCGGGCACCTCGGCACCCGGATGGGCGTCCAGATCCTGGAGGCGTCGGCGGAGAAGGTCGTCGGCACCATGCCGGTGGAGGGCAACACCCAGCCGTACGGGCTGCTGCACGGCGGCGCCTCCGCGGTGCTGGCCGAGACACTGGGCTCGGTCGGCTCGATGCTGCACGGCGGCAGCTCCAAGATCGCCGTCGGCGTCGACCTGAACTGCACCCACCACCGCGGCGCCCGCTCCGGCCTGGTCACCGGCGTGGCCACGCCGCTGCACCGGGGCCGCTCGACGGCGACGTACGAGATCGTGATCAGTGACGAGGAGGGCCGGCGGGTGTGCAGTGCCCGGCTGACCTGCCTGCTGCGCGACGTGACTCCGGGGGACGCCGCCCGGGCGGGCGCGAGCGGCTGACGCCGGGCCCATTGCCCCGGGCTCCCCGGCGCCCTAGCGTCGGGGCATGGGACGGGGCGGAGCTCCCTGGCCGGGGGCGGCGAAGGACACGGGACTCCGCCGCCCGCGCGGACCGACGACGCCCGTACCGACGCCGGAACCCCTACTCGTACCGAGGTCCCTGCCGCCGCCCGTACCGGTGGCGGCACAGGCCGCCCTGACCCTGGCCCTCGTGCTGACGGCCCCCCTGGCAGTCGGCTGCGGGACCGGCGCCGGCCGCCCCGCCGAAGGCCCGTGGGCGCGGTGAGCGGCGCCGGCCCCGTCGAACCGGGCGAGAACACCCGGATCCGGGACACCCCGGCGGCCCGCCGCCCGCTCTCCCCGCGTCTCGAAGCCCTTACGCGCCGCTACGCCGCACACCGCCGCACCGCCCTCGCGACCGCCCTGGCCCTCGCCCTCCTGGCGGTCGGCGGCTACCTGTACGCGACCCGGCCACGGCCGCGGCCCGCTCCCCCGCCGCCCTACCCCTCCCAGACGGTCGACCTCGTCTACCTGAGTCCGGCCGCGCCCGCCGGTAACGCCCCGACCAGCGGCTTCGGCTTCACGCTGGCGCTGACCGTGCGGTCCGGGCCGCCGGTCACGGTGACGCGGGTGACCCAGTCCAACGCCGGTCTGTCGGTGTCGTCGTCCCCCCGGGCACCTTTCCAGACAAAGTCGCATTCCACCCGCAAGATCACCGTCACGTTTCGCGCGACGGAATGCGAGAAAGCACCGCGGAATGCCGGATTCCCTTTCCTGGATGTAACACTGCGTAATGTGCGTGCAATAGAGACCCACAGTTTCATTCTGGGACCGCGCTATGCCCAGCACCTCTCCGAAGCCCTGCGAGACGCCTGCGGCAACGATTCCCCGTAATCACCAAAACACCTCAGACGCCTGTTCACGCCTCGCCGGTCCTGCAAGTTCTCAACATGCGGACCGGGCGAATCGGCCAGAATTCCACCCTTCTTCCCATCCGGCACCGCTCTGCATTACGCGATGTCATAACAAGAGAGTCACAGCCTCCGTCAGACTCTCCTCCACGTTCCCCGCACCCGCCTAGAGTCACGGCCAGTCACCGCGCCATCCGAAAGTCAATTCGGCCCAGCGCTCGACTCGGCCGTCTCCACGGGGAAGCGGCCGTGCCAGGGAAAGGACTGACCGTGCGTCAACGTTCGCTCATCGCCATCACCGCCGCTCTGGCGGCGGGAGCGCTCACCCTCACCGCCTGCGGCTCGCGTGACGACGACGGCGGCTCGGACTCCGGCGGCGACGGCACCACCGTCGTCATCGGCGTCGACGCCCCGCTGACCGGCGACCTGTCCGCGCTGGGCCTGGGCATCAAGAACTCCGTGGACCTCGCCGTCAAGACGGCCAACAAGGACAAGTACGTCGAAGGCGTCACCTTCAAACTCGAGGCGACCGACGACCAGGGCCAGCCCTCCGTCGGCCAGCAGAACGCCTCCAAGTTCGTCGCCGACAAGGACGTCCTCGGCGTCGTCGGCCCGCTGAACTCCTCCGTCGGCGAGTCCATGCAGAAGGTCTTCGACACCGCGAAACTCGTCGAGGTCTCCCCGGCCAACACCGGCCCCTCCCTCACCCAGGGCCCGGACTGGCGCACCAAGAAGGTCCGCACCTACAAGTCGTACTTCCGCACCGCGACCACGGACGCCATCCAGGGCCCGTTCGCCGCGCAGTACGTCTACAACGACGCCAAGAAGAAGAAGGTCTTCGTCATCGACGACAAGAAGACCTACGGCGCCGGCCTGGCCGCCACCTTCACCGAGGAGTTCAAGAAGCTCGGCGGCAAGGTCGTCGGCACCGAACACATCAACCCGGACACCAAGGACTTCTCCTCGGTCGCCACCAAGGTCAAGAACTCCGGCGCCGACGTCGTCTACTACGGCGGCGAATACCCCCAGGCCGGCCCGCTCAGCAAGCAGATCAAGGAAGCCGGCGCGAAGATCCCGCTGGTCGGCGGCGACGGCATCAAGGACGACACCTTCATCAAGCTGGCCGGCGCCAGCAGCGACGGCGACCTCGCCACCTCCGTCGGCGCCCCCGTCGAAACCCTCGACTCCGCCAAGAAGTTCGTCGCCGACTACAAGGCGGCCGGCTACACGGAGGACTACGCGGCCTACGGCGGCTACTCCTACGACTCCGGCTGGGCCATCATCGAGGCCGTCAAGAAGGTCGTCGAGGACAACGACGGCAAGCTCCCCGACGACGCCCGCGCCAAGGTCACCGAGGCCATGCAGAACGTCTCCTTCGACGGTGTGACCGGCAAGGTCTCCTTCGACGAGTTCGGTGACGCCACCAACAAGCAGCTCACCGTCTACTCCGTCGAGAACGGAGCCTTCGACGACGTCAAGTCCGGTACCTACACCGGCTGACCCCACCCGCACCTGCCACGAGCCGCGCGGGGCGCTGTTCCACAAGCGCCCCGCGCGCTCACGCATCCGGCCAACATCCGTCGAACATCCGAACGTCTCGGAGGACATGCGGTGAACGAACTGCCGCAGCAGCTGGTCAACGGCCTGCTACTGGGATCCATGTACGGGCTGGTCGCCATCGGCTACACCATGGTCTACGGCATTGTCCAGCTCATCAACTTCGCCCACGGCGAGATCTTCATGACCGGCGCCTTCGGCGCACTCACGGTCTACGTCTACATCCTGCCCGACGGCACCTCCATGTGGATCGCCCTGCCGCTGATGCTGATCGGCGCCATGATCGTCGCCGTCACCGTCGCCGTCGGAGCGGAACGCTTCGCCTACCGCCCGCTGCGCGGCGCCCCCCGGCTCGCCCCCCTCATCACCGCCATCGGCCTCTCCCTCGCCCTCCAGCAAGCGGTATGGGCCTGGTACCCGGAAGCCAAGTCCGCCCGGACCTTCCCGCAGATCGAGGGCGGCCCCTTCCACATCGGCGACGTCACCATCCAGACCGGCGACATCTTCCTGCTCATCGCCGCCCCGGTCAGCATGGCCCTGCTCGCCTACTTCGTGATGCGCACCCGCACCGGACGCGGCATGCAGGCCACCGCCCAGGACCCGGACACCGCCAAGCTGATGGGCGTCAACACCGACCGGATCATCGTCATCGCCTTCGCCCTCGGCGCGCTCTTCGCCGCCGTAGGAGGCGTCGCCAACGGCCTCAAGTACGGCCAGATCGACTTCAGGATGGGCTTCATCCTCGGCCTCAAGGCGTTCACCGCCGCCGTCCTCGGCGGCATCGGCAACATCTACGGCGCCATGATCGGCGGCGTCGTCCTCGGCGTCGCCGAAACCCTCGCCACCGCCTACATCGCCGACGTCCCCGGCCTGGAGAAATTCGGCAGCCAGTCCTGGGCCGACGTCTGGGCCTTCATCCTCCTCATCCTCGTACTGCTGCTCAGGCCACAGGGCCTGCTCGGCGAACGCGTCGCGGACAGGGCGTGACCCCGATGACCACACAGACCACCACCCCGAAGACCCCGGACACCCCGATCTCGGGCAGCACCACCGGCCTCGTCGGCATCCCGCCGGCCATCGGACGCGCCCTCGCCACCGGCGGCGGCATCCTCACCATCGTCTCCGCCTTCCTGGCCTGGACCTGGACCGACGAATTCCCCGGCGACCTCACCGTCTACGGCTACCCCGGCGGCCTCCAGGTCCTCGTCCTCATCGCCGGCGCCCTCACCGCCCTGCTCGGCGCCGCCTCCTACGGCGTCAAGGGCCTGCGCTGGCTCACCCCGGCCGGCGCCGACACAGCCCTCAAGTTCGCCGCCCTCGCCGCCTTCGCCACCACCTGGTACACCGTCATCGCCATCGCCGCCCAGCTCGGCGGCGTCGTCAACCTCGAACCCGGCGGCTACCTCGCCGCCGCGGTCACCCTCATAGCCTTCCTCGGCGCCCTCGCCCTCCCCTTCGAACGGCCCGCGCCCGACCCCGCCGACCCCGACGACACCGGCTGGGAGAAGTTCCGCTACAACACCGCGCAGAAATGGCAGACCGTCAAAGCGGCCTTCGCCGCCGACGCCCCCCGCCCACTGCGCCCACTGCCCTCCTGGGCCGAGATCCTCGTCATCGTCGCCGTCCTCGCCGTCGCCCTCACCGTCTTCACCTACGGCATCGGCACCGAGTACGACGAACTCTTCGTCGGCTTCCTGATCACCGCCGGATTCGGCTTCGCCGCCCTGCACCGCTCCGGCCTGATCCCCCGGATCTCCGAGATCACCGCCCGGCACCAGAACGTCACCGTCTTCGGCGCCTTCCTCGCCGCCGCCCTCTTCCCCTTCACCCAGACCGACGACCAGTACGCCACCATCGGCGTCTACATCCTCATCTTCGCCACCGTCGCCCTGGGCCTGAACATCGTCGTCGGCCTGGCCGGCCTCCTCGACCTCGGCTACGTCGCCTTCCTCGGCGTCGGCGCCTACGCCGCCTCCCTGGTCTCCGGCTCCCCCACCTCACCCTTCGACGTGCACTTCCCGTTCTGGGCCGCCGTCCTGGTCGGCGCCGCCGCCTCCCTGGTCTTCGGTGTCCTCATCGGCGCCCCCACCCTGCGACTGCGCGGCGACTACCTCGCCATCGTCACCCTCGGCTTCGGCGAGATCTTCCGCATCACCGCCAACAACCTCGACGGCACCTCGGGACCCGACGTCACCAACGGCTCCAACGGCATCGCCGGCATCCCCGACCTCAAGATCCTCGGCTTCGACCTCGGCGCCCAGCACGACATCGCCGGCGTCACCATCGGCCGGTTCGCCAACTACTTCTTCCTGATGCTGATCATCACGGCCGTCGTCGTCCTCGTCTTCCGACGCAGCGGCGACTCCCGCATCGGCCGCGCCTGGGTCGCCATCCGCGAGGACGAGACCGCCGCCCTGGCCATGGGCATCAACGGCTTCCGGGTCAAACTCATCGCCTTCGCCGTCGGCGCCACCCTGGCCGGCCTGGCCGGCACCGTCCAGGCCCACGTGACCTACACCGTCACCCCCGAGCAGTACCTCTTCGCCGGCACCACCCCGCCCAACTCCGCCTTCCTGCTCGCCGCCGTCGTCCTCGGCGGCATGGGCACCATCGGCGGACCCCTGCTCGGCGCCGCACTGCTCTTCCTCATCCCGAACAAGCTCCAGTTCCTCGGCGACTACCAGCTCTTCGCCTTCGGACTCGCGCTCGTCCTGCTGATGCGCTTCCGCCCCGAGGGCCTCATCCCCAACCGCCGCCGGCAGCTCGAATTCCACGAAGAGGCCGAAGCGCCCGCGGCCCTCGGCAAGACAGGGGCCTGACCACCATGACCACCAGCACCGACACCACCGTCGGCCAGACCGTCCTCGACGCCCGCGGCGTCACCATGCGCTTCGGCGGCCTCACCGCCGTACGCGACGTCGACCTCACCGTCCGCAGCGGCGAGATCGTCGGACTCATCGGCCCCAACGGCGCCGGCAAGACCACCTTCTTCAACTGCCTCACCGGCCTCTACATCCCCACCGAGGGCGAAGTCCGCTACAAGGACAAGGTCCTGCCGCCCAAGTCCTTCAAGGTCACCGCCGCCGGCATCGCCCGCACCTTCCAGAACATCCGGCTCTTCGCCAACATGACCGTCCTGGAGAACGTCCTCGTCGGCCGCCACACCCGCACCAAGGAAGGCTTCTGGTCCGCCGTCCTGCGCGGCCCCGGCTTCCACAAGGCCGAAGCCGCCAGCCGGGCCCGCGCCACCGAACTCCTGGAGTTCGTCGGCCTCGCCGCCAAGGCCGACCACCTCGCCCGCAACCTCCCCTACGGCGAACAGCGCAAGCTCGAGATCGCCCGCGCGCTGGCCAGCGAACCCGGCCTGCTCCTCCTCGACGAACCCACGGCCGGCATGAACCCGCAGGAGACCCGCGCCACCGAGGAACTCGTCTTCGCCATCCGCGACCAGGGCATCGCCGTCCTCGTCATCGAGCACGACATGCGGTTCATCTTCAACCTCTGCGACCGCGTCGCCGTCCTGGTCCAGGGCGAGAAACTCGTCGAGGGCGACAGCGCCACCGTCCAGGGCGACGAACGCGTCATCGCCGCCTACCTCGGCGAACCCCTGGAGAACGACCCCGGCGCGGCCGAGGCGGCCGAGGTGGAGGCCGCCGAGGCCCACGCCCCCAAGGAGAACGACCGATGACCGCCCTGCTCGAGGTCGAGGACCTCCGCGTCGCCTACGGCAAGATCGAAGCCGTCAAGGGCATCTCCTTCACCGTCGACGCCGGCGAGGTGGTCACCCTCATCGGCACCAACGGCGCCGGCAAGACCACCACCCTGCGCACCCTGTCCGGGCTGCTCAAACCGGTCGGCGGCCAGATCCGCTTCAACGGCAGATCGCTCAAGAAGACCCCCGCCCACCAGATCGTCTCCCTCGGCCTCGCCCACTCCCCCGAGGGCCGGCACATCTTCCCCCGCATGACCATCGAGGACAACCTGCGCCTCGGCGCGTTCCTGCGCAGCGACCGGGCGGGCATCGACAAGGACATCCAGCGCGCCTACGACCTCTTCCCCATCCTGGGCGAACGGCGCAAGCAGGCCGCGGGCACCCTGTCCGGCGGCGAGCAGCAGATGCTGGCCATGGGCCGCGCCCTGATGTCCCAGCCCAAGCTGCTCATGCTCGACGAGCCCTCCATGGGCCTCTCCCCGATCATGATGCAGAAGATCATGGCGACCATCGCCGAGCTGAAGTCCCAGGGCACGACGATCCTGCTGGTCGAGCAGAACGCCCAGGCGGCACTGTCCCTCGCCGACCACGGCCACGTCATGGAGGTCGGCTCCATCGTGCTGTCCGGCACCGGGCAGGACCTGCTGCACGACGAGTCGGTCCGCAAGGCGTACCTGGGCGAGGACTGACCCGCGGCACGGCACGGCACGGCTGAGGCCCGCGTCCCCCTCCGGGACGCGGGCCTCACTCATACGTCATGGGGTCAGCCCTTGTCCTTGGGCCCCTTCTTCTCCGCGGCGTCGTCGATGACCGCCTGGGCCACCTGCTGCATCGACATCCGCCGGTCCATCGACGTCTTCTGGATCCACCGGAACGCGGCCGGCTCGGTCAGCCCGTACTCGGTCTGGAGCACCGACTTCGCCCGGTCCACCAGCTTGCGCGTCTCCAGCCGCAGGGAGAGGTCGGCGACCTCCTTCTCCAGCGCCTTCAGCTCCGTGAACCGCGAGACGGCCATCTCGATCGCCGGTACGACGTCGCTCTTGCTGAAGGGCTTCACGAGGTACGCCATCGCACCGGCGTCCCGGGCCCGCTCCACCAGGTCGCGCTGCGAGAACGCGGTCAGCATCAGCACCGGGGCGATGCTCTCGCCGGCGATCTTCTCGGCCGCGGAGATGCCGTCCAGCTTGGGCATCTTCACATCGAGGATCACCAGGTCGGGGCGGTGCTCGCGGGCCAGCTCGACGGCCTGCTCACCGTCCCCGGCCTCACCGACGACGGAGTACCCCTCCTCCTCCAGCATCTCTTTGAGATCCAGCCGGATGAGCGCCTCGTCCTCGGCGATGACGACACGGGTCGTCAGCGGGGGGACGTGCGACTTGTCGTCATCGGTCACGTCAGCGGGCTGGGGCGACTCGGGGGCGGTCACGTGGGCGCTCCTTGTTCCGGGGCAGGTGGTGCTGCTGTCCAAGAGCCTACCTAGCTGCGGGGAGCGACGTTGAGCCGGTACACTTCCGTCCAGGTCACGGCCTGCCCGGTTGGAGGAATCTGGTCAGACTCGCGGTGCTCAAACCACCGTGCCTTCGGGCATGTGGGTTCGAATCCCACACCGGGCACTCACAAGAAAGCGGAAGATCACGTTCGCGTGATCTTCCGCTTTTCTGTACTCGACTCCACTTCCCGTGACACACCGTGGTCACATGAACTTCCACGGTGTTGAAGTGCGGCAGAAGGCCCTCACGATGCTCCGCAATGGTGTCGCGAACGCTGCCGTCGCACGGGAACTGCATGTTCCGCTGGGCACGGTCGGCTACTGGAAGCACCTGGACCGCGCCAAGCGGGGCGAATGCCCGGGCAGGCACGATCCCGCCTGCCCACGGTGCGACGGGCGGGACCTGGACGAGCCGGCCTACAGCTATCTACTCGCCCTGTATCTCGGCGACGGACACATCAGCCGTTACTCCGCGCACCGAGTGCCGAACCTCATGATCGCCTGTACAGACTCATGGCCCGGCCTCATGGACGACTGCGAGCGAGCGATGCGCGCGGTGTTTCCGGACAACTCCGTCTGCCGTGTGAGCAGGACCGGCTGCCACAACGTGAAGGTCTACTCGAAGCACCTGCACTGCCTCTTCCCACAGCACGGCCCGGGAAAGAAGCACGAGCGCAAGATCGCGCTGGAACCCTGGCAGCGGACGATCGTCGACGCCCACCCCTGGGAGTTCGTCCGCGGGCTCATCCACTCCGACGGCTGCCGCATCACCAACTGGACGACTCGCCTCGTCGGCGGCGAGCGCAAGCGCTACGAATACCCCCGGTACTTCTTCACCAACGTGTCCGACGACATCCGCCGTCTCTGTACCGACACCCTCGACAAACTCGGCGTCGAGTGGACCCGCTGCACCCGCCACGGGAACCCGTACAACATCTCAGTCGCCCGCAAAGCCTCCGTAGCCCTCATGGATCTGTACGTGGGGCCGAAGTACTGACCCGGCGTTCTAGTCCTCGCCGATCCGGTGCACCCGGACCATGTTGGTCGTGCCCGACACCCCGGGCGGGGAGCCCGCCGTGATGATGACCACGTCGCCCTGCGCGCAGCGGCCGTAGCGGAGCAGCAGTTCGTCGACCTGGGCGACCATCGCGTCGGTGGAGTCGACGTGCGGGCCGAGGAAGGTTTCCACGCCCCAGGTGAGGTTGAGTTGGGAGCGGGTGGCCGGTTCGGGGGTGAAGGCCAGCAGGGGGATGGGTGAGCGGTAGCGGGACAGGCGGCGGGCCGTGTCGCCGGACTGGGTGAAGGCGACCAGGAAGCGGGCGCCGAGGAAGTCGCCGATCTCGGCTGCCGCGCGGGCCACCGCGCCGCCCTGGGTGCGGGGCTTGGTGTGGTCGGTGAGCGGGGGGAGGCCGCCGGCGAGGAGGTCTTCCTCGGCCGCTTCCACGATGCGGGACATGGTGCGGACGGTCTCGACGGGGTGTTTGCCGACGCTGGTCTCGCCGGAGAGCATCACCGCGTCCGTGCCGTCGAGGACCGCGTTGGCGACGTCGGACGCCTCGGCGCGGGTGGGCCGGGAGTTGTCGATCATCGAGTCGAGCATCTGGGTGGCGACGATGACCGGTTTGGCGTTGCGCTTGGCGAGTGCGACGGCGCGTTTCTGGACGATCGGGACCTGTTCGAGCGGCATTTCGACGCCGAGGTCGCCGCGGGCCACCATGATGCCGTCGAACGCGGCGACGATGCCGTCGAGGTCTTCCACCGCCTGGGGTTTCTCGACCTTGGCGATGACGGGGAGGCGGCGGCCCTCCTCGTCCATGATGCGGTGGACGTCGCGGATGTCGCGGCCGCTGCGGACGAAGGAGAGGGCGATGACGTCGAAGCCGGTGCGCAGCGCCCAGCGCAGGTCGTCCTCGTCCTTCTTGGCGAGGGCGGGGACGGAGACGGCGACGCCGGGGAGGTTGAGGCCCTTGTGGTCGGAGACCATGCCGCCTTCGACGACGCGGGTGTGGACGCGGGGTCCGTCGACGGCGGTGACCTGGAGGCAGACTTTGCCGTCGTCGACGAGGATGCGTTCGCCGGGGGTGACGTCGGCGGCGAGGCCGGCGTAGGTGGTGCCGCAGCCGGTGCGGTCGCCCTGGGCGCCGTCCTCGACGGTGATGGTGAAGGTGTCGTCGCGTTCGAGGAGTACGGGTCCTTCGGTGAAGGTGCCGAGGCGGATCTTCGGGCCCTGGAGGTCGGCGAGGAGGCCGACGCTGCGGCCGGTCTCGTCGGATGCCTTGCGGACCCGCCGGTAGCGCTCCTCGTGTTCGGCGTGGCCGCCGTGGCTGAGGTTGCAGCGGGCGATGTCCATGCCGGCCTCGACCAGTGCCTTGATCTGGTCGTAGGAGTCGGTGGCGGGTCCCAGGGTGCAGACGATTTTTGCTCGGCGCATGTTTCGAGCTTATGACTTACTGGCGGGTAGCGAATTGGCTGTGTATGACTGTGCAACGGCCGCTGGGTGAAGCCTTTTTGACAAGTGTTGAATTGTGCGGCGGGCCGCTCCGATGAGCATTCGGACAAGCATTCTTACGTTTATCGGTGTGCGTTCAGAGGGTGGGCGGGCGCATGGTGAAGCGGGCGTCGACGGCGGCGTGCAGGTGCTGGCGCTGGGGTTCGAGGTCAAGGGGCGCTGCCTCGGCCTCCGCGGCGGCGGCGGACATGCGGCGCATCCGGCCCGAGGCGAACCCGGCGGCCCGGACCTCCTCGGTGCCGTGGTCGGTGAGTTCGAGGAGGGCGTCGAGGGTGGTGCCGAGCGCTTCGGCGTACTCGCGGGCGCGCTGTACGGCTTCACGCACCGCCTGTTCGCGGGCGCGGCGGTGGGCCGGGGAGTCGGGGCGCAGGGTCCACCAGGGGCCGTCGACGCGGGTGAGGTCGAGGTCGGCGAGGCGGGTGGCGAGTTCGCCGAGGGCGGTGAAGTCGGTGAGTTCGGCGGTGAGGTGGACGGTGCCGTGGTAGGTGCGGACGCGTTCGCCGCGGCCGTGCCGGGTGAGTTCGGGGGTGAGCGAGAAGGCGCCGGTCTCCAGGCGGGCGACCGAGTCGCCGTAGGACTTGACGAGGTCGAGGGCGGTGGTGTTGCGGCGGGTGAGGTCGTCGAGGGCGGTGCGGCGGTCGCGGCCGCGGGCGTTGACGGTGATGCCGATGCGGGCGAGTTCGGGTTCGACGTCGAGGCGGGCTTCGCCGCGGACCGAGATGAGCGGGACGTCGGGGGTGCCGTGCGGTGCGGGCGGCGTGGTCATACGTCCCACTCTGTCACCGCTGTCGGCCGGCCTGCCCCTGTGAGTCACCGGATCGAAACCTGCGGGGTCTGTTGCCGGTCGCCTTGAGCGGCCACAATCTACGCGCGTTGTCCACGTGGATCGTGGCACCCGTCGTCTAGGAGAGTCAGCATGCCGTTGAACCGCCGTAAGTTCCTGAAGAGGTCCGCCGTGACGGGGGCGGGGGTGGCGCTGACCGGTGCGGCGACGGCGCCCGCGGCCGAGGCGGCGCCCGCGGGCCGTGGCGGCCGGAAGCCGAAGCGGTACTCGCTGACCGTGCTGGGCACGACCGACCTGCACGGGCACGTCTTCAACTGGGACTACTTCAAGGACGCCGAGTACACGGACTCGGCGGGCAACGCGCAGGGGCTGGCGCGGATCTCGACGCTGGTGAACCAGGTGCGCGAGGAGAAGGGCCGGGAGAACACCCTGCTGCTGGACGCGGGTGACACGATCCAGGGCACGCCGCTGACGTATTACTACGCGAAGGTGGACCCGATCACCGCCGCGGGCGGTCCGGTGCATCCGATGGCGCAGGCGATGAACGCGATCGGTTATGACGCGGTGGCGCTGGGCAATCACGAGTTCAATTACGGCATCGAGACGCTGCGCAAGTTCGAGGAGCAGTGCGATTTCCCGCTGCTGGGTGCGAACGCGGTGGACGCGAAGACGCTGAAGCCGGCTTTTCCGCCGTATTTCATGAAGACGTTCCGGGTGAAGGGCGCGCCGCCGGTGAAGGTGGCGGTGCTGGGGCTGACCAACCCGGGGATCGCGATCTGGGACAAGGCGTATGTGCAGGGCAAGCTGGCGTTCCCGGGGCTTGAGGAGCAGGCGGCGAAGTGGGTGCCGAAGCTGCGGTCGATGGGTGCGGACGTGGTGGTGATCTCGGCGCACTCGGGAGCTTCGGGTACGTCGTCGTACGGTGATCAGCTGCCGTACGTGGAGAACGCGGCGGCGAACATCGCCAGGCAGGTGCCCGGTGTGGACGCGATCCTGGTCGGGCACGCGCATGTGGAGATCGCGGAGCAGCGGGTGGTCAACGAGGAGACCGGCAAGGAGGTCGTGCTGTCGGAGCCGCTGTGCTACGCGGAGCGGCTGAGCCTGTTCGACTTCGAGCTGGCGTACGAGAAGGGCCGTTGGCGGGTGGAGTCCGTCAAGGCGTCGCTGCGGGACTCCGGCACGGTGGCCGACGACCCGCGGATCACGCGGTTGCTGAAGGACGAGCACGCGCTGGTGGTGGAGTACGTCAACCAGGTGGTGGGGACGGCGACCGAGACGCTGACGACGGTGGACGCGCGGTACAAGGACGCGCCGATCATCGATCTGATCACCAAGGTGCAGGAGGACGTGGTCAAGGCGGCGCTGGCGGGGACGGCGTACGCGGCGCTGCCGGTGATCGCGCAGGCGTCGCCGTTCTCGCGGACGTCCGAGATCCCGGCGGGCGAGGTGACGATCCGGGACCTGTCGAGTCTGTATGTGTACGACAACACGCTGGTGGCGAAGGTGCTGACGGGTGCTCAGGTGCGGGCGTACCTGGAGTACTCGGCGGAGTACTACACGCGGACGGCGGCCGGTGCGGCGGTCGATGTGGAGGCGCTGACCAACGCGGGCGGGCGGCCGGACTACAACTACGACTACGTCTCCGGGCTGGTGTACGAGATCGATGTCGCGCAGCCGGCGGGTTCGCGGATCAAGAACCTGACGTATGGCGGGGCGGCGCTGGACGACGCGCAGCAGTTCGTGCTGGCGGTGAACAACTACCGGGCCAACGGCGGTGGCGCGTTCCCGCATGTGGCGTCGGCCGAGGAGGTGTGGTCGGAGTCGACCGAGATCCGTACCCGGATCGCCGAGTGGGTGACGGCGAAGGGTGTGCTGGATCCGGCGGACTTCGCGTCGGTGGACTGGCGGCTGACGCGGGACGGGACGCCGGTGTTCTAGGTCTGGCGGGCGGAGACGCCGGGGCCTCAGATCCGGTCCGTGAGCGGGGTGAGCCGGCTCGCCTCGCGGGCGGACGGGATCTGGGGCCGTCGCTGTTCCAGGCCGAAGGTGGTGAAGGCGGTGCGGCGGGGCAGCGGGTAGGGCTCGGTGCCGGTGAGGGTGTTGAGGATGGTGGCGCTGCGCCAGGCGGCGAGGCCGAGGTCGGGGGCGCCGACGCCGTGGGTGTGGGTCTCGGCGTGCTGGACGTAGAGGTGGCAGCCGGTGGTGGTGACGGTGGGGTCGAGCAGGAGGCGGAAGCGTTCGTCGACGCGGGGGCGGTTGGCGTTGTCGCGGCGCAGGTAGGGGTCGAGGCCGGCGAGGAGCCGGTCGAGGGGGCGTTCGCGGTAGCCGGTGGCGAGGACGACGGCGTCGGTGGTGAGGCGGGAGCGGGTGTTCTGCTCGGGGTGTTCGAGGTGGAGTTCGACCTTGGTGGTGGCGACCCGGCCCGCGGTGCGGACGTGGACGCCGGGGGTGAGGACCGCGTCGGGCCAGCCGCCGTGCAGGGAGCGGTGGTAGAGCTCGTCGTGGAGGGCGGCGAGGGTGTTGGCGTCGACCGCTTTGTGGAGTTGCCACTGGGCGGGGACGAGGCGGTCGCGGACGTTCTCGGGCAGGGCGTGGAAGTAGTGGGTGTAGTCGGGGGTGAAGTGCTCCAGGCCGAGTTTTGAGTACTCCATGGGGGCGAGGGCCTCGGTGCGGCCGAGCCAGTGCAGGCGTTCGCGGCCGGCCGGGCGGTTCCGGAGCAGGTCGAGGAAGATCTCGGCGCCGGACTGGCCGGTGCCGACGACGGTGACGTGGCCGGCGGCGAGCAGGTCGGTGCGGTGGTCGAGGTAGTCGGCGGCGTGGATGACGGGGACGCCGGGGGTGTCCACCAGGGGTTTGAGCGGGTCGGGGACGTAGGGCTCGGTGCCGATGCCGACGACGAGGTTCTTGGTGTGGGTGCGGCCGACGGCCTGGGCTTCGCCGTCGGGGCCGAGGTGGGTGTAGTCGACCTCGAAGCAGCGGTGTTCGGGGTTGAAGCGGACGGCGTCGACCTGGTGGCCGAAGTGGAGGGCGGGGAGGTTTTCGCAGACCCAGCGGCAGTAGGCGTCGTACTCGGTGCGCTGGATGTGGAAGCGCTCGGCGAAGTAGAAGGGGTAGAGCCGTTCGCGTGCCTTGAGGTAGTTGAGGAAGCTCCAGTCGCTGGTGGGGTCGGCGAGGGTGACGAGGTCGGCGAGGAAGGGGACCTGGAGGCGGGCGCCGTCGATGAGCAGGCCGGGGTGCCAGTGGAAGGCGGGGCGCTGGTCGTAGAAGACGGTGTCGAGGCCGGTGAGGGGGTGGGCGAGGGCGGCCAGGGAGAGGTTGAAGGGGCCGATGCCGATGCCGACGAGGTCGTGCGGCGGTGGGGTGGTGCTCATCGGGGGGTGTGTCCTTCCACGAGGGCGAGCAGGGCCGTGAGGTCTTCGGGGCGGGTGCGGGGGTTGAGGAGGGTGGCCTTGAGCCAGAGCCGGCCGTCGGGGCGGGCGCGGCCGAGGACGGCGCGGCCTTCGGTGAGCAGGGTGCGGCGGACGGCGGCGACGGTGGGGTCGGGGGCGCCGGTGGGGCGGAAGAGGACGGTGCTGAGGGTGGGCGGTGCCCACAGGTCGAGGGCGGGGTGGTCCGCGACGAGGCGGGCGAGGTCCTGGGCGCGGGCGCAGACGGTGTCGACGAGGGCGCCGAGGCCGGTGCGGCCGAGGGTTCTGAGGGTGACGGCGATCTTGAGGATGTCGGGGCGGCGGGTGGTGCGCGGGGAGCGGCCGAGGAGGTCGGGCAGGCCGGCGTCGGTGTCGTCGTCGGCGTTGAGGTAGTCGGCGCGTTGGTCCAGGGCGGTGCGGTCGGCGGGGTCGCGGATGGTGAGGAGGCCGGCGGCGATCGGCTGCCAGCCGAGTTTGTGCAGGTCGAGGGCGATGGTGTGGGCCCGGTCGAGGCCGCTGAGCCGGGCCCGGTGGCGGTCGCTGAAGAGCAGGCCGCCGCCGTAGGCGGCGTCGATGTGGAGGCGGGCGCCGTGTCGGGCGCAGACGTCGGCGATCTCGGGGAGGGGGTCGATGAGGCCGGCGTCGGTGGTGCCGGCGGTGGCGGCTACGACTGCGGGGCCGGGGAGCCCGGCGAGGGCGTGGTCCAGGGCGGCGGGGTCGAGGGTGCCGGTGGGGGCGGGGACGCGGACGGGGTCGGGCAGGCCGAGGAGCCAGGCGGCGCGGGGCAGCGAGTGGTGGGCGTTGGTGCCGTGCACGAGGCGGGTGCCGGGGCCCTGGGCTTCGCGGGCGAGGAGCAGGGCGAGCTGGTTGGACTCGGTGGCGCCGGTGGTGACGAGGGCGTCGGCGTGGTCCGTCTCGCGGGCGAGTGCGCGGGTGACTTCGGCTTCCAGGACGGAGGCGGCGGGGGCCTGGTCCCAGGAGTCGAGGGAGGGGTTGAGGACGCTCGCGGCGAGGTCGGCGGCGCAGGCGACGGCCAGTGGCGGGACATGCAGGTGGGCGGCGCACAGCGGGTCGGCGGGGTCGGCGGAGCCCGCGGCGAGGGCGGTGACGAGGGTGCGCAGGGCGCCGGGGTCGCCGTGTTCGGGCAGTACGTCGCCGAGGGCGGCGCGGATCCGGGCGGCGACGGCGTTCGGACCGCCGGCGGGGAGCGGGCCGCCGCGCGCCCGGGTGCCGGCGTGCAGGGCGTCGAGGACCTCGTCGAGCAGCGGCCGCAGGGCGTGCGGGCCGGCGGGTCCCGAGGCGAGGGGCGGCGGGGTGCGCATGGGTTCCTCCCGGGCGCGGGAAGGGGGTCGCGTCCGGGAGGTTCAACGAGCGGTACCCGAATGGGGGCACTGCCGTACGGGGAAAACGTGTCGGGGTCGGTGTATGGTGCGGGGCCCTCCGGGGGGGTGCGCGGGTTTTTCCCGGTGCGGGCAGTGGGGGGGCTGGTCGCGCCCTGCGGCGTAGCCGCATATCGATACAGCCCCGCGCCCCTTGAGGGACGCGCGGCCTACGTACGCGAGCAACCACGAGGTCACCCCCGGTGGGCCTCCCGTACCCGCAGCGTCCGCTTCAGGTCGTCCAGTTCGTCAACGAGCCGGCGGCGCAGGGACGGGACCGGGTCGGCGTCGCGCAGGCAGTCCTCGCCGAGGCGGAGGGTGTCGGCGTCCACGGCGTGCGCGGGGAAGGCGAAGCGGCCGGCGGCGGCCGCGATGGCGGGGCCGCGGCGGGCGGCGACGGCGACCGCGTCGGGGAAGTAGCGCGGCACGTACTCGCCCACCAGGTCGGCCTGTTCGGGCTGCCAGAAGCCCTGGGCGGTGGCGGTGAACAGGTAGTTGGAGAGGTCGTCGGAGGCGAACATGGCGTCCCAGGCGCGGGCCTTGGCGGCGGCGTCGGGCAGCGCGGCGCGGCAGCGGGCGGCGCCCTCCTGGCCGGTGGCGCTGGGGTCGCGGTCGAGTTCGGCGGCGATGGTGGCCTCGTCGGTGGCGCCGAGCACGGCGAGCCGGGTGAGGATGCGCCAGCGCAGTTCGGGGTCGAGTTCGGGACCGCCGGGGACGGTGCCGTCGGCCAGCCAGGCGGCGATGGTGTCGGGGTGGGCGGCGGTGGCGATCCGGTGCCGTACGGCGATCAGCCGGCGTCCGGGGTGGTCGCCGTCCTCGGTGCGGCGGATCAGGTCGCGGCACAGGTCGGTGAGGGTGGCCAGGGCGGCGGGCCGCCGGTCCGGGGTGAGGCAGCGGTCGGCGATGTGACCGTGGGCGAAGGCGAGCACGCCCTGGAGCAGGGCGAGGTCGGTCTCGTACGGCAGGTGGGTGCGGGCCGCGTCCAGGTAGGCGGCGGGGTCGAGTTCGCCGTCGCGGACGGCGTCGCGCAGGGCGTTCCAGACGACGGTCCGGGTGAGCGGGTCGGGCAGGCCGGAGAGCCGGTCCCGGACGGTGGCGAAGGACTCGGGGTCGAAGCGGACCTTGGTGTAGGTGAGGTCGCCGTCGTTGAGCAGGAGCAGGGCGGGGCGTTTGCCGAGGGTGTGCGGTTCGCGCTGCGGGATGTCGAGTTCGAGGCGGGTGCGCGGGGCGAGCCGGTGCGCGTCGGTGAGGTCGGGGTCGTAGAGGCCGACGGCGACGCGGTGCGGGCGGCTGCCGGTGTGGTCGACGGTGAGGGTGCAGGTGCCGCCGGGGCCGGGGGTGAGGCGGGGGGTGAGGGTGTCGACGCCGGTGGTGCGCAGCCAGGCGTCGGCCCAGGCGGGCACGTCACGGTCGGTGGCGGCGGCGAGGGAGTCGATGAAGTCGGCGAGCGAGGCGTTGGCGAACCGGTGCCGGGCGAAGTGGATGTTGATGCCGGCCAGGAAGTCCTTCTCGCCGAGCCAGGTGACGAGCTGGCGCAGGGCGGAGGCGCCCTTGGCGTAGGAGATGCCGTCGAAGTTGAGCAGGGCGGAGGCGGTGTCGGGGACGTCCTCGGGAGCCACCGGGTGGGTGGAGGGGCGCTGGTCGGCGTCGTAGCCCCAGGGCTTGCGGGTGACGCCGAACTCGGTCCAGGGGCCGGCGAAGCGGGTGGCCTCGGCGGTGGTCTGGTAGCCCATGTACTCGGCGAAGGACTCGTTCAGCCAGATGTCGTCCCACCAGCGCAGGGTGACGAGGTCGCCGAACCACATGTGGGCCATCTCGTGGGCGATGACCATGGCGCGGGTCTGGCGTTCGGTGTCGGTGACGGCGGAGCGGTAGACGAACTCGTCGCGGAAGGTGACCAGGCCCGGGTTCTCCATCGCGCCGGCGTTGAACTCGGGGACGAACGCCTGGTCGTAGGAGTCGAAGGGGTAGGGCTCGTCGAACTTCTCGTGGTAGCGGTCGAAGCAGGCGCGGGTGATGTCGAGGATCTCGTCGGCGTCGGCGTCCAGGTGGGGGGCGAGGGAGCGGCGGCAGTGGATGCCGAAGGGCAGACCGCGGTGTTCGGTGCTGACCGAGTGCCAGGGGCCGGCCGCGACCGCGACCAGGTAGGTGGAGATCGGCGGGGTGGTGGCGGCACTCCAGCGGCCGTCGTCGGTCAGTTCGGTGACGCCGTTGGCGAGGACGGTCCAGCCTTCCGGGGCGCGCACGGTGAGGTCGAAGCGGGCCTTGAGGTCGGGCTGGTCGAAGGCGGCGAAGACGCGCTGCACGTCGTCCATGAAGAGCTGGGTGTAGAGGTAGGTCTCGCCGTCGGCGGGGTCGGTGAAGCGGTGCATGCCCTCGCCGGTGCGGGAGTAGGACATGGCGGCGTCGACGCGGAGTTCGTGCTCGCCGGGGGTGAGGTTCTTCAGCGGGAGGCGGTTGTCGTCGAGGGTGCCCGGGTCGAGGGGGTGTCCGTCGAGGGTGACGCTGCGCAGCTGGGCGGGCCTGACCTCGACGAAGGTGTCCTTGGCGGCCTTCTTGCCGCGGACGGTGAAGCGGATGGTGGTGAGGGAGTCGAAGGTCTCGTCCCCACCGGTCAGATCGAGGGCGATCGTGTAGTGGTGGACGTCGAGGAGCTTGGCACGGGTCTGCGCTTCGTCGCGCGTCAGTACGGACATGGACGCCATGCTGCCCGATGGGGGTCGGAGGGCACAGCGGCGGTACGGTACGCGCCCTATGTCCGGTCTTTTTGCAGGCTCCCGCACTCCTCCTCGCGTGCTTCGCGGGGCCGGGGCGGTGGGGCGGGGGCGGCCGGGTGGGGGCGGCCGGGACGGGCGGGACCGCCCCCGGGGTGCTCCCCGGCGTGTTCCCGGAGGCGGGCGCGCAGGTCGCTCAGTTCGCGTTCGAGGGCGACCTGGCGCCGGTGGGTGTCGTAGAGGTGGCGGACCTTGGTGCGCAGTGTCCAGGGGTCCACCGGTTTGAGGACCAGGTCGGCGACGCCCAGCCGGAAGGCGGTGGCGCTCAGCTCGGGGTCGAAGCCGAAGCCGGTGAGCAGGACCACCGGGATGCGCTGGGTCTGTTCCACCCGGCGCATGTAACGGACCACGTCGAGGCCGTCGACGCCGGGCATCCGTACGTCGAGCAGGAGCAGGCCGATCCGGCCGCGCAGCACCTGCTTGAGCGCCTCGTCGCCGCTGGTGGCCCGCTGGAGCCGGTAGCCGAGCGGGGCCAGGGCGCTCTCCAGGGCGTACAGCGTGTCCACGTGGTCGTCGACGATGAGTATTCCGGGGTCCGGGAGCGCTCCGGCGCCCGGCGGGGGTGCGGCATCCGACGGCATGGCCCGACGTCCCTTCCTCGGGCACGTCCGGTGGCGTGCGAGGAGCCGGCGGCGGGTGTCCGTCGCCCGGCGAGGGGGTGCACAGCGCAGCATGCCCCGTGCAAGCCCGTGTGTCACTCCCCCGGGTACGACCTCGGCCGGGAACCACTGCGTTCCGCCGGGATCAGTCGGGTGCGGGGGCGGAGCCGTGGCCGGCGTGCTCCGCGATGCGTTCGTGGTGGTGGATGACCTCGGCGATGATGAAGTTCAGGAACTTCTCGGCGAAGGCCGGGTCGAGTTTGGCGCTTTCGGCCAGGGTCCGCAGCCGGGCGATCTGTTCGGCCTCGCGGGCCGGGTCGGCGGGCGGCAGCTGGTGGCGGGCCTTGAGGTGGCCGACCTGCTGGGTGCATTTGAAACGTTCGGCGAGCATGTGGACGACGGCCGCGTCGATGTTGTCGATGCTGTCGCGCAGCCGGACGAGTTCCTCGCGGACGGCGGGGTCGGCTCCACTGTTACCGGTGTTGCTGGTGGTCATGACGGGTCAGCCTACGGGTCGGGACACGGCCGGCGCCGGACCGTCTCAGGACCCGAAAGGGGGCGGCGCGGCCGGAGCGGGGCGGGGCCGGGCGCCGCGCCGTACAGTGGAGGAGGGTTCTCGGCGTCTTGGGGGTGCGGACGTGGCGGACGACGGGCCGGTCGAGCGCGGCTTCCCGCACCTGGAGACGGTGCGGGCCGCGATCACCGCGCTGTACCGGCGGCTGTCGTACGACACCGTCCAGACCTTCGCGGCCAGTGTGGCGCCGGCCGACGTGGCGTTCTGCGACACGGACGACCTGTATCTGGGGGCGCAGCGGGTCGCCCACGAGCTGGTGCGGCACTACCGACTGCCGGACGCGCGGCTGATCGTCTCCTTCCGGGCGATGTCCCACGCGGCCAATGTCGAACTGGCCGCCGGGCCCGAGTACTTCGTCGAGCTGAACGACCGCTTCCGCGCGCACCGGCGGGACATCGGGGCGGCCTTGGCGCACGAGGTGACGCATGTCTACCTGCACCGGCTGGGGCTGTCGTTCCGGGGCACGCGGGACAACGAGATCCTGACCGACACGGTGACGGCGTATCTGGGCGCGGGGTGGCTGCTCCTCGACGCGTTCCGCCAGGACGCGGCGTCCTCGCAGAAGCTGGGCTATCTGACGCCGGAGGAGTTCGGGTACGTGCTGGCCAAGCGGGCGGTGGTGTTCGGGGAGGACCCGTCGGTGTGGTTCACCAGTGCGCAGGCGTACGAGGCGTACGCGGCGGGGCGGGAGCGGGCTCGCCGGGACGAGCGGCAGCCGCCGCTGACGGCGGCGGGCTGGGCGGGGCGGCGGCGGTACGCGCGGGACCGGCGGCAGGCGCGGGACCAGCCGGCCGGGGGCGCGGACACCGGCCTGCCGTACGCGTTCTCGCCGGACGGGCCGGGGCCGCTGCGGGTGTCGTTCCCGTGCCCGACCTGTCATCAGCGGATTCGGGTGCCGGTGCGGGGGCGGGTCCGGGCGCGGTGCGGGTTGTGCAAGACGGTTCTCGAATGCGATACGTGAGCTGAAGCGCCCAAAGGGGCGTGGGGAACCGCGCGATCAGCCACAACGCACCCGCGACGTCGTCAGAGGTCAATGCCCCCCTCTGCTCAGCTCCCGGTACTCCTCCTCCGTGGGCTTCGCCACGTACGTCCCCGGGCCGTACATCGCACGGGCCAGCCGCGCCCGCAGCCGGTGCGCGGCGGGTATCCGGCGCGCCACCCCGTTGCCGTCCACTCGGGCCCCCGCCTGGTACGGCGGAGCCTGTTCGTGCTGGGTGAGGACGAACCGCTGGGCCCGCGTCAGCGGTTCGTGCACCTCGATGTACTCGCCGTGCGGCAGGCGCCGGATGATGCCCGACTCGCGGCCGTGCAGCACCTTGTCGCGGTCGCGGCGCTGGAGGCCGAGGCAGACGCGGCGGGTGATGACGAAGGCGAGGACCGGGGCGGCGAAGAAGGCGATCCGGACGAACCAGGTGATGGCGTTGATGGACAGGTGGAACCGGGTGGCCCACAGGTCGTTGCCGCCGCCGACCAGCAGGACCGCGTACTGGGTCAGCCAGGCGACGCCCAGTCCGGTGCGGGTGGGGACGTTGCGCGGCCGGTCCAGCACGTGGTGTTCGCGTTGGTCGCCGGTGATCCACGCCTCGACGAAGGGGTAGCCGCCGATCGCGGCGAGGAGCAGCGGGAAGAGCATGAAGGGGATGAAGACGCCCAGTTGGAGGGTGTGGCCCCAGGCGTTGATCTCCCAGCCGGGCATCACCCGGATCAGGCCCTCGGAGAAGCCGAGGTACCAGTCGGGCTGGGCGCCGGTGGTGACCAGGTCGGCGCGGTAGGGGCCGAAGGCCCAGACCGGGTTGATCGTGGCGATCGCGCCCATGACGGACAGGGCGCCGAAGACCAGGAAGAAGAAGCCGCCCGCCTTGGCCATGTACACCGGGAGGAACGGCATGCCGGTGACCGACTGCTCGGTGTGGCCGGGGCCGGGGTACTGCGTGTGCTTGTGGTAGAAGACCAGCGCCAGGTGGGCGACGACCAGGGCGAGGATGATGCCGGGCAGCACCAGGACGTGGATCGGGTAGAGCCGGGAGATGATGTCGTCGCCGGGGAACTCGCCGCCGAAGAGGAAGAAGGCGAGATACGTCCCCACCAGCGGGATGGACAGGATGGCGCCCTGGGCGAAGCGCAGGCCGGTGCCGGAGAGCAGGTCGTCGGGGAGCGAGTAGCCGGTCAGGCCGGTGATCAGGGCCAGCATCAGCATGGTCCAGCCGAGGACCCAGTTCAGTTCGCGCGGCTTGCGGAAGGCGCCGGTGAAGAACACCCGCATCATGTGCACCAGCAGTCCGGCGCAGAACACCAGGGCCGCCCAGTGGTGGATCTGCCGGATCAGCAGTCCGCCGCGGACGTCGAAGCTGATGTCCAGGGTGGACTCGTAGGCGCGGGTCATGATGACGCCGTTGAGCGGTTCGTAGGAGCCGTGGTAGACGATCTCGACGCTGCTGGGCTCGAAGAACAGGGTGAGGTAGACGCCGGTGAGGACGAGGACCAGGAAGCTGTAGAGGCAGACCTCGCCGAGCATGAAGGACCAGTGGTCCGGAAAGACCTTGCGCATGTAGGTCTTGCCCAGCGCGTAGATGCCGAGGCGGCCGTCGGCCCAGTCGGCCACCCGCTCGCCCCGCCCCGGTTCGCTGCGTCGTGCGCCCATGCCACGCCCCCCTCGGCCGACCCCAGGGTGCCATGAGCACGTCGGTGCGCAACAGGGCCCGGGGCGGGGCTAGTTGATGATGCCCTTGGCCCGCGCGTCCACCAGCCACTTGGGGAACTCGCCGACCAGGCGGTCGTACAGGTCGGCGTCGGAGACCGTGCGCGGGTCCGGTCCGGCGTGGAAGAAGCCGGCGTTGTCGACGACCCGCTTGTGCGGGACGGGCAGTTCGTCCAGCCTGCGCAGGTAGTCGAACTGCTTGCTGCCCCGATCGCCGAAGCCGACGAACTGCCAGAACAGCGGCAGCCGGGCGGCCTTGCACAGATAGCGCTCGGCGGCGAGGCGGTTGACCGGGCCGCCGTCGGTCTGGAAGACGACCAGGGCGGGGGCGGTGCAGCCGCTGTCCAGGTAGTGGTCGATGACGGCGTCCATGGCCAGGTGGTAGGCGGTCTTGCCCATGTGGCCCAGGCCCGCCACGATCCGGTCGATCCGGCCCTGGTGGTCGGCGAGCGCGATGTCGGTGACGGCGTCGACGTCCGTGGAGAAGAACACCACCGGCACCGTGCCGTCGTCGTCGAGGTGGGCGGACAGCGACAGCACCCGGTCGGCGAGCGCCTGCACGCTGCCGTCCTTGTAGTACGGCTTCATCGAGCCGGAGTAGTCGATGACGAGGTAGACCGCGGCCCGCTCCCCGTCCAGCCCGTGCTTGCGCAGCGAGACACCGGCGCTCTTGTACAGGCCGACCAGGGCGGGCGCGCGCTCCTCGACCTTGCTGAGACTGATCGCGGCCATCCGGACTCCCCCTTGTGCGACGCCACCCCGGCTGCCGAGGTTACGGCACTGATCGACCCTGCTCTCAGCCAGTCCACAGCAGTTCGCTATTTTGTTCGCCGCCGCCCGTTCCCCACCGTCTCAGAGGAGCCGGCTCTTGGAGCCCGAGCCCGTCGTCACGACCTGCTACCGCCATCCGGCGCTGGAGTGCCAGGTCCGCTGCACCCGCTGCGAGCGGTACATCTGCCCGGACTGCATGCGTGCGGCGTCCGTCGGTCACCAGTGCCCGATGGGGGTACCTCCCGGTTCGAGCGAAGCCGAGAACTGGGGGAGCGTGAAGGAGGGGGCCCGGTCGGTCCGGCGGGCCCGCACCGTCGTCGGCGGCCGGGTCACGACGACGCCGGTGGTGACGTACGCGCTGATCGCGCTCAACGTGCCGGCCTACGTCGCCGAGGTGGTCCGCCCGGAGATCGTGGACCGCTTCTCGATGGTGACCGCGCGGCTGATCGGGCCGGACGGCGGTCACTACGTCTACCAGGAGACCTACCCGCGGGGCTTCCACGCCGAGGGTGTGGTGGCCGGCGAGTGGGAGCGGGTGCTGACCGGGGGCTTCCTGCATCTCCAGCCGGGCGAGGGCACGTTCGGGCTGCTGCACATCGTGATGAACATGGCCGCGCTGTGGCAGCTGGGCCGGGTGGTGGAGCCGATGCTCGGCCGGGTCCGGTACCTGGTGCTGTATCTGCTGGCGGTGCTCGGCGGCTCGGTGTGCGTGCTGCTGCTGGCCGACCCCGGGCAGGCGTCGGTGGGTGCCTCGGGCGGCGTCTTCGGGCTGGGCGCGGCGTACTACGTGCTGGCCCGCCGGGTCGGTGCCGACCTGGGGCCGGTCAACCGGTTCATGGCCTATCTGCTGCTGTGGCTGCTGATCTCGGCCGGCCTCACCTCCTGGCAGGGCCACCTCGGCGGCCTGCTGACGGGCGGTCTGGTGGCGGCGGCGTTCGCCTGGGCGCCCCGCGACGGGCGCCGGGCGCTGGTACAGGCGGGCGCGTGCGCCGCGCTGCTGGTGCTGCTGGCGGTGGCCGCGCTGGCCCGGCAGGCGGCGCTGACCGGCGGCGGTGCGGTGTGAGGCGGCTCCAGACGATCTCCCGGGCACCCGCCCCGACCGGCGGAGGTGCCGCCCACCGGGCGCCTCTCATCGCCCGGCCGGCAGCGACCCGCACGACCGCCCCGACCGCCCCGACCGCGCCGACCGCGCCGACCGCCAAGAACGCCGCACCCCGGACACTCCCCGCCGCCGGACCGGCAGCGACCCGCACGACCGCCCCGACCGACGTACCCGCCGCGCTTCCCGCCGCCCGGCCGGCAACGACCCGCATCGCCCCGACCGACGGAGGTGCCGTATGAGGCGTGGTGTGCTGGTCTTCGCGGCGGTGCCGGTGGTGGCCACGGCGGCGGTCTTCCTCTTCTCGCCGTCGGACTCCGGCGACGCCCCGTCCGGTCCGCCCGCCGCCACCGCCCGGTCCGCCCGCGAGGAGGCCAAGGACCGGGCCGAGCGGGAGCGCGAGCAGGACGACGCGGTGCTGGCCGACCTGCCGGCCGGGCTGGCCGCCCCGGACAAGAAGGAGCTGGCGCAGCGGCTGGTGGCGAGCGCCGACAACTCGACGCTGGACTGGCGCAGCCTGTACGGCAGCATCGAGGACCTCGGCGACGGGCAGGGCTACACCGCGGGCATCGCCGGTTTCTGCACCGGCACCCACGATCTGCGCACCCTGGTCGAGCGGTACACCGCCGACCGCCCGGACAACGGCCTGGCCCGCTATCTGCCGGCCCTGCGGAAGGTGGACGGCACGGACTCGCACGAGGGTCTGGACCCGGGGTTCACGGCCGCCTGGCAGGCGGAGGCCGAGGTTCCGGCGTTCCGGAAGGCGCAGGAGAAGGAGCGCGACCGGGTCTACTTCGAGCCGGCCGTGCGGCTGGCCAAGCTGGACGGGCTGACCACGCTGGGCCAGTTCGTGTACTACGACGCGATCATCTTCCATGGCCCGGACACCGGGGCGGACGGCTTCTACGGGCTGCGCGAACGGGCCATGAAGCGGGCGAAGACCCCTGCGGCGGGCGGTGACGAGAAGGAGTTCCTCGACGCCTTCCTCGATGTGCGCCGCGCGGCGCTGCGGGCCGGCCGGGACGGCGACACCAGCCGGGTGGACACCGCGCAGCGGCGGTTCCTTCAGGCCGGGAACCTGGCGCTGGACCCGCCCCTCACCTGGCAGGTCTACGGGGACACCTACCAGGTGCCCTGAGCACCGCACGTGCGGCGGCGCCCGCCCCATGTCCGGTCGGGGACGGGGGCGGGCGCCGTCTGTGTTCCGTACGCCTTTGTACGGGACAGTTCTGGCGGGACCGGCGCGCGGCGTCAGACCAGCAGCGCGCGGTCGGTCGGCCGGATCGGGGCCGGCAGTTCGCTGGCGCCGGTCAGGAAGCGGTCGACGCCCTTGGCGGCCGAGCGGCCCTCGGCGATCGCCCAGACGATGAGCGACTGGCCGCGGCCCGCGTCACCGGCGACGAACACGCCGGGGACGTTGGTCTGGAAGTCGGCGTCGCGGGCGATGTTGCCGCGCGGGTCCAGCTCCAGGCCGAACTGGTCGACCATGCCGTTGGCCCGGTCGGTGCCGGTGAAGCCCATGGCGAGGGTGACCAGCTGGGCCGGGATCTTGCGCTCGGTGCCCGGCTTCGGGGTGAGCTTGCCGTCGACGAACTCGACCTCGACCAGGTGCAGCCACTGGACGTTGCCGTCCTCGTCGCCCTCGAAGTGGGTGGTGTTGACGGAGTAGACCCGCTCCCCGCCCTCCTCGTGCGCCGAGGTGACCTTGTACAGCATCGGGAAGGTCGGCCACGGCTGGCGTACCGCGTCCCGCTCGTCACCGGGCCGGGGCATGATCTCCAGCTGGGTGACGGAGGCGGCGCCCTGACGGTGCGCGGTGCCCACGCAGTCGGCGCCGGTGTCGCCGCCGCCGATGACGACGACGTGCTTGCCCTCGGCCGAGATCGGGGAGGTGACGTAGTCGCCCTCCTGGACCTTGTTCGACAGCGGCAGGTACTCCATCGCCTGGTAGACGCCCTTGAGTTCGCGGCCGGGGACCGGCAGGTCGCGGGCGGTGGTGGCGCCCACGGCCAGCACGACGGCGTCGTAGCGCTTCTTCAGGTCGCCGGCCTTTATGTCGTGGCCGATCTCGACGCCGGTGCGGAACCGGGTGCCCTCCGCGCGCATCTGCTCGATACGGCGGTTGATGTGCCGCTTCTCCATCTTGAACTCGGGGATGCCGTACCGCAGCAGGCCGCCGACGCGGTCGGCGCGCTCGAAGACGGCGACGGTGTGGCCGGCCCGGGTGAGCTGCTGGGCGGCGGCCAGTCCGGCCGGGCCCGAGCCGATCACCGCGACGGTCTTGCCGGACAGCCGCTCGGGGATCTGCGGCCGCACGTCACCGGTGTCCCACGCCTTGTCGATGATGGAGACCTCGACGTTCTTGATGGTGACCGGCGGCTGGTTGATGCCCAGCACACACGCCGACTCGCACGGGGCCGGGCACAGCCGGCCGGTGAACTCCGGGAAGTTGTTGGTGGCGTGCAGCCGCTCGGAGGCGGCGGACCAGTCCTCGCGGTAGGCGTAGTCGTTCCACTCGGGGATCAGGTTCCCGAGCGGGCAGCCGTTGTGGCAGAACGGGATGCCGCAGTCCATGCAGCGGCTGGCCTGCTTGCTGATGATCGGCAGCAGGGAGCCGGGCACGTAGACCTCTTTGAAGTCCTTGACGCGCTCGTCGACCGGGCGGGACTCGGCGACCTCGCGGCCGTGGTTCAGGAAGCCCTTGGGGTCAGCCATTGATCGCCGCCTCCATCATCTTCTCGGTGATCTCGGATTCGGAGAGACCGTCTCGCTCGGCGGCGTCCTTGGCGGCGAGCACTGCCTTGTACGTGCTGGGGATGATCTTGCTGAAGCGTTCGGCGGACGCGGACCAGTCGGCGAGCAGCTTGCCGGCCACCGTGGAGCCGGTCTCCTCGGCGTGCCGGCGCACCACGTCGTGCAGCCATTCCCGGTCGGTGTCGTCCAGCGCCTCGATCGCGCCGACGTTGCCGGCGTTGACGTTGTCCCGGTCCAGGTCGATGACGTAGGCGGTGCCGCCGGACATGCCGGCCGCGAAGTTGCGTCCGGTCTCGCCGAGGACGACCGCCTGGCCGCCGGTCATGTACTCGCAGCCGTGGTCGCCGACGCCCTCGGAGACGACCAGCGCGCCGGAGTTGCGGACGCAGAAGCGTTCGCCGGTCCTGCCGCGCACGAACATCTCGCCGCCGGTGGCGCCGTAGCCGATGGTGTTGCCGGCGATGACGCTGTACTCGGCGAGGTGGTCGGCGCCGCGGTCCGGGCGGACGATGATCCGGCCGCCGGACAGGCCCTTGCCGACGTAGTCGTTGGCGTCGCCCTCCAGGCGGAGCGTGACGCCGCGCGGCACGAAGGCGCCGAAGGACTGGCCGGCCGAGCCGGTGAAGGTGATGTCGATGGTGTCGTCGGGCAGGCCCGCGCCGCCGAACTTCCGGGTCACCTCGTGGCCGAGCATGGTGCCGACCGTGCGGTTGATGTTGCGGATGGCGACCTGGGCGCGGACCGGGGCCGCGTCGGCTGCGCCGGTGGCGGACAGCGCGTCGGCGGCGAGCTTGATCAGCTCGTTGTCGAGCGCCTTCGCCAGGCCGTGGTCCTGCTCGGTGATCCGGTGGCGGACCGCGCCCGCGGGCAGCTCGGGCACGTGGAACAGCGGGGCCAGGTCCAGGCCCTGGGCCTTCCAGTGGCTTATGGCGCGGGTGACGTCGAGGGCCTCGGCGTGCCCGACGGCCTCCTCGATGGAGCGGAAGCCCAGCTCGGCGAGGATCTCGCGGACCTCTTCGGCGATGAACTTGAAGAAGTTGACGATGTACTCGGCCTTGCCGGAGAACCGCTCGCGCAGCACCGGGTTCTGGGTGGCGATGCCGACCGGGCAGGTGTCCAGGTGGCAGACGCGCATCATGACGCAGCCGGAGACGACCAGCGGCGCGGTGGCGAAGCCGAACTCCTCGGCGCCGAGCAGGGCGGCGATGACCACGTCCCGGCCGGTCTTGAGCTGGCCGTCGGTCTGCACGACGATCCGGTCGCGCAGGCCGTTGAGCAGCAGCGTCTGCTGGGTCTCGGCGAGGCCGAGCTCCCAGGGGCCGCCCGCGTGCTTCAGGGAGGTGAGGGGGGAGGCACCCGTGCCGCCGTCGTGGCCGGAGATGAGCACCACGTCCGCGTGCGCCTTGGAGACGCCCGCGGCAACCGTGCCGACGCCGACCTCGGAGACCAGCTTGACGTGAATGCGCGCCTGGGGGTTGGCGTTCTTCAGGTCGTGGATCAGCTGGGCGAGGTCCTCGATGGAGTAGATGTCGTGGTGCGGCGGCGGCGAGATCAGGCCCACGCCCGGCGTCGAGTGCCGGGTCTTGGCGACCCACGGGTAGACCTTGTGGCCGGGCAGCTGGCCGCCCTCGCCGGGCTTGGCGCCCTGGGCCATCTTGATCTGGATGTCGTCGGCGTTGACCAGGTACTCGCTGGTCACGCCGAAGCGGCCGGAGGCGACCTGCTTGATGCTGGACCGGCGGGCCGGGTCGTACAGGCGCTCCGGGTCCTCGCCGCCCTCACCGGTGTTGGACTTGCCGCCCAGCTGGTTCATGGCGATGGCGAGGGTCTCGTGCGCCTCCTTGGAGATGGAGCCGTACGACATGGCGCCGGTGGAGAACCGCTTGACGATCTCGCTGACCGGCTCGACCTCGTCGACGGAGATCGAGGGGCGGTCGGACTTGAGGCCGAAGAGCCCGCGGAGCGTCATCAGCCGCTCGGACTGCTCGTTCACCCGGTCCGTGTACTTCTTGAAGATGTCGTACTTGCCGGAGCGCGTCGAGTGCTGGAGCCGGAAGACCGTCTCCGGGTCGAACAGGTGCGGCTCGCCCTCGCGGCGCCACTGGTACTCGCCGCCGATGTCGAGGGCGCGGTGGGCCGGCGCGATGCCGGAGGCGGGGTACGCCTTGGCGTGCCGGGCGGCGACCTCCCGCGCGATGACGTCGATGCCGACGCCGCCGATCTTGGTGGCGGTGCCGTTGAAGTACTTGGTCACGAACGCCTGGTCCAGGCCGACGGCCTCGAAGACCTGGGCGCCGCGGTAGGAGGCGACGGTGGAGATGCCCATCTTGGACATGACCTTCAGGACGCCCTTGCCGAGGGCGTAGATCAGGTTCCGGATGGCCTGCTCGGGCTCCATGCCCGGCAGGAAGGTGCCCGCGCGGACCAGGTCCTCGACGGACTCCATGGCCAGGTACGGGTTGACCGCGGCGGCGCCGAAGCCGATCAGCAGGGCGACGTGGTGCACCTCGCGGACGTCGCCGGCCTCGATCAGCAGGCCCACCTGGGTGCGCTGCTTGGTGCGGATGAGGTGGTGGTGGACGGCCGCGGTGAGCAGCAGCGACGGGATCGGCGCGTGCTCGGCGTCGGAGTGCCGGTCGGAGAGCACGATGAGGCGGGCGCCGTTGTCGATGGCGGCGTCGGCCTCGGCGCAGATCTCCTCGATCCGGGCGGCCAGCGCGTCGCCGCCGCCGGAGACCCGGAACAGGCCGGAGAGGGTCGCGGCCTTCATGCCCGGCATGTCGCCGTCGGCGTTGATGTGGATGAGCTTGGCCAGCTCGTCGTTGTCGATCACCGGGAAGGGCAGCACGACGGTGCGGCAGGACGCGGCGGTCGGCTCGAGCAGGTTGCCCTGCGGGCCGAGCGCGGAGCGCAGCGAGGTGACCAGTTCCTCGCGGATGGCGTCCAGCGGCGGGTTGGTGACCTGCGCGAAGAGCTGGGTGAAGTAGTCGAAGAGCAGCCGGGGGCGGTCGGAGAGCGCGGCGATCGGCGAGTCGGTGCCCATCGAGCCGATCGGCTCGGCGCCGGCCTTGGCCATCGGCGCGAGGATGACCCGCAGCTCTTCCTCGGTGTAGCCGAAGGTCTGCTGGCGGCGGGTGACCGAGGCGTGGGTGTGCACGATGTGCTCGCGCTCGGGCAGGTCGCCCAGCTCGATCTCGCCGGCTTCCAGCCAGTCGGCGTACGGGTTCTCGGCGGCCAGGCCCGCCTTGATCTCGTCGTCCTCGATGATGCGGTGCTCGGCGGTGTCCACCAGGAACATCCGGCCGGGCTGGAGGCGGCCCTTGCGGACCACCTTGGCGGGGTCGATGTCGAGGACGCCGACCTCGGAGCCGAGCACGACCAGGCCGTCGTCGGTGACCCAGTAGCGGCCGGGGCGCAGGCCGTTGCGGTCGAGGACCGCGCCGACCTGGGTGCCGTCGGTGAAGGTGACGCAGGCCGGGCCGTCCCAGGGCTCCATCATCGTGGAGTGGTACTGGTAGAAGGCGCGCCGGGCCGGGTCCATCGAGTCGTGGTTCTCCCACGCCTCGGGGATCATCATCAGCACGGAGTGCGGCAGCGACCGGCCGCCCAGGTGCAGCAGCTCCAGGACCTCGTCGAAGGAGGCGGAGTCGGAGGCGTCGGGCGTACAGACCGGGAAGAGCCGCTCCAGGTCCGCGGAGGACCCGAACCGGTCGGAGGCGAGCTGGGACTCGCGGGCCACCATCCAGTTGCGGTTGCCCTTGACCGTGTTGATCTCGCCGTTGTGCGCGACGAACCGGTACGGGTGGGCCAGCGGCCAGGACGGGAAGGTGTTGGTGGAGAACCGGGAGTGCACGAGCGCGATCGCGGAGGCGAACCGGCGGTCGGACAGGTCCGGGAAGAACGGCTCCAGCTGGCCGGTGGTCAGCATGCCCTTGTAGACGATGGTCCGGGCGGACAGCGACGGGAAGTAGACGCCGATCTCGCGCTCGGCGCGCTTGCGCAGCGCGAAGGCACGGCGGTCCAGGGCGATGCCCTCGGAGGCTCCGTCGGTGACGAAGATCTGCCGGAAGACCGGCATGGTCGAGCGGGCGGTGGCGCCGAGCAGCTGCGGGGCGACCGGCACCTCGCGCCAGCCGAGGACGGTCAGGCCCTCCTCGGCGGCGATCGTCTCGATCCGTGCGACGGCGTCGTCGGTGCCGTGCTCCGGCAGGAAGGCGATACCGACGGCGTAGTGACCGGCCTCGGGGAGGTCGAATCCGGCCACCTCGCGGAAGAAGGCGTCCGGCACCTGGGAGAGGATGCCTGCCCCGTCACCGGAGTCGGGCTCGGAGCCGGTGGCACCCCGGTGCTCCAGGTTGCGCAGCACGGTGAGGGCCTGGTCGACCAGCGTATGGGACGCCTCGCCGGTGAGAGTGGCGACGAAGCCGACGCCGCAGGCGTCGTGCTCGTTGCGGGGGTCGTACATACCCTGCGCAGCAGGGCGAGCATCCATGAAGGACCAGTTCTGGCCATTCGCGGAGTGCTGGGACGGCTGGCGCGGCGTACGCATCGGCTCTCCCGTCGTCGTCAGTGGCAAAGTGCGAAATGTGCCGAGGGACGACGTTGGCCCTCTGCGTGCTCAAGATGAGCGCAAAATTTCGTGCAGGTTACATGATGGAACGGTTCTCGGAAACCGGATATTCCGTTCCAACATGCGGACGCCAGGGGGTGCGTGGCGGGGGTACCGGGACCCGTTGGCGAAGGCTGTGGGGGTCCGGCCGGGACAGATCGATGTCCGTGGGACCAAGGGGCGGAACGGGCTTCGTCACCCGTTCCGCGGATGTGCCGCGGGCACCTTTGCCCGCAGCGCTTACGGCTCATGCCCGGTGGTCATGCTCTCGAAACCAGTGAGCAACGTGTAAACGACTACTTATGCGGCCCAACGCATAAGTCCGGAGCCGGGCTATCCTACGACCGTTCCGAACAAACTGCCCAGGGCGTACGTCACACCCGCCGCCGCGCCACCCAGGAGCAGCTGCCGCAGTCCGCTGAACCACCAGCTCCGCGCGGTCACCTTGGCCACCACGGCGCCGCTCAGGAACAGTCCCGCCAGCGCCAGCAGCACGGCCGGCCACAGCGCGGTGGCGCCGAGCAGGTAGGGCAGCACGGGAAGCAGCGCCCCCAGTGCGAACGAACCGAACGACGACACCGCCGCGACCAGCGGGGACGGCAGGTCGGAGGGGTCGATGCCGAGTTCCTCCCGGGCGTGTATCTCCAGCGCCTGCTCGGGGTCGCGGGACAGCTGCCGGGCCACCTCGCGGGCGAGGGCGGGATCGACGCCGCGCCCCTCGTAGAGGGCGGCGAGCTCGGCCTCCTCGTCCGCCGGGTGCTTGCGCAGTTCGCGCCGCTCGACGTCCAGCTCGGCCTCGACCAGCTCGCGCTGGGAGGCCACCGAGGTGTACTCGCCGGCCGCCATGGAGAAGGCGCCGGCGGCCAGCCCCGCGAGGCCGCTGATCACGACGGTGTGCTGGCCGGCGGTACCGCCGGCCACCCCGGTCATCAGCGCGAGGTTGGAGACCAGACCGTCCATCGCGCCGAAGACGGCGGGTCTGAGCCAGCCGCCGTTGACGTCCCGGTGGGTGTGGTTGTCGCGGTGCGCCTCATGCAGGGTCGCTTGGGTTTCGATGATGGCCACGAGGCCCCCCTCCAGCTTCTTTAGACTTCGTCCACTTCTCGACAACCACCAATCTACGCCCGGCATTCCCCGGCCGCCAGCAAGGAAAGGCTGGGCTAACCTGCGGTTTTACCGCTGGACGCTCATCCGTGCCATAGCCCGCACATATGTCGACCGGGTGATGGTGAGGCTCAGGAGGCTGCGGGGCGGCGCGCACCGGGGACAGTTCCGCAAAGTCCCGAAGGGGCTGTGAGGAAGGAGCGGTCGCGTGGCAGCACGCCGGGAACGGGCGCGGGGCGCACTGCTCGGCCTGGCCGTCGGCGACGCCCTCGGGGCGCCGGCCGAGAACCTGAAGCCCTCCCAGATCCGGGCCCGCTGGGGCCGCGTCACCGGGTACGTCGCCGAACACCCGGCCGGCACCGACGACACGGAGTACGCGATCTTCTCCGGGCTGCTGCTCGCCCGGCACGGGTCGGCGCTCACGCCCGCGCACGTGGAGGCGGCCTGGCACGAGTGGATCGCCGACCGCGACGAGGGCCCGTTCCGGGGCGCCGGGTTCAGCGAACGCGGCACCCTGGAGAACCTGCGCCGGGGACTGGCCGCCCCCATCTCCGCCCAGCACCGGCACGCCTGGAGCGACGGGCTGGCGATGCGGGCCGCGCCCTACGGGGTGTTCGCGGCCGGCCGCCCCGCCGAGGCGGCCCGGCTGGTGGCGGTCGACGGCTCGGTCAGCCATGACGGCGAGGGCATCTACGGCGGCCAGGCGGTGGCCGCCGGGGTGGCGGCGGCGATGGCCGGGGCGCCGACCGTCGCGGTGGTGGCCGCGGCACTGGCCGTGGTCCCCGACGACTCCTGGACGGCGCGCTCGCTGCGCCGGGCGGTCACGGCGGCCCACCGCGGCGAACGCGCCGTCCGCCGCGCGGTGGTCGTCGGCGGCTACCCCTGGACCGACCTGGCCCCGGAGGCGGTCGCCCTCGCCTTCGGCGCGTACGCGGCGGCCGACGGGGACTTCGCGCAGGCCGTGCTGACGGCCGTCAACATGGGGCGCGACGCCGACACCACGGCGGCGGTCGCGGGCGCGCTGGCCGGGGCGGCGCGGGGCATCGACGCGATCCCGGCCGAGTGGGCGGCCGCGATCGGCCCGGCGCACGGCAGCTGCCTCCCGGCGATGGCCGGCCACCATGTCCTGGAGGTGGCGGACCTGCTGACAACGGCGGCACAGCGGACACCGGAAGCGCCGAAGACGCCAAAAACGCCAGCCGCGCCGAAGACGCCGGACGCGCCGCACGCCCGCTCCCCCCGGGTCCCGTCATGACCCGGCGCCGCACCCCGCCCGAGCCCCCCGGCACCACCGCCTACGCCGCCGCCCCGCCCGACGTCACGGCACCGCCCCCGACCGCCGGCCGCGGGCAGCACCGTACGGAGACCGCCCCCCGCCGGGTGGAGGGCCTGCTGCTCGGCCTGGCCGCCGGGGACGCCGCCGGCTGGCCCGCCGCCCGGCACCGGGCCGCCCGGATGCCGGAGTGGACCCGGCGCCTCACCCGGGAACTGGACACCTTCGCCGAGCAGAACGCCACCACCACCCTCCCCGTCCCCATCGCCCTCAACCAGCCCCCGGAGCCGCTGCGCCTCGGCCCCTCCGACGACGCCGAGTGGGCGGCGTTCGCGGCCGAGGCGGTGCTGCGGGCCGGCGACGCGAGCACCCTCGGCGACCTGAGCCGGGACCGCCGCATCCGCACCGCCATCGATCTGACCTGGAGCGCGGTGGCCGCCGAGGTCGCCGCCGCGGCGGACCGCGCGCCCGAGGTCGAGTCGGCGGTGCTGCCGCTGCGGGCCCGGATCTCGGTGCGGGCCGGCCTCGGCAACCTCGCCGCGGGGCTGCGCCCGCCCGCCACCGGCCACGACAACCCGCACTACTTCGACGACGCCGCCTGCGTCCGGGCCTGTGCGCTCGCCACCGCCCACCCCGGTGAGCCCCGGCGCGCCGCCGCGCTCGCCGAGTTCGACGCCCGCTACACCCAGGACGGCGACGGCGTGCACGGCGCCCGGGCGATGGCGGCGGCCCTCGCCTGCGCCCTCGCCGGCGCGGACGTGCACGCGTGTGTGACGGCCGCGCTGGCCGAGCTGCCCGCGGCGACCGAGATCGGCCGCAACACCCGGCAGGCCCTGGCCCTGGCGGCGGACGCCGGGAGCACCTTCGCCCTGGTCCCGCTCCTGGAGCACCAGATCGTCGACCACGTCTACAGCTACGGCATCGCCGCCGCCGAGACGGTCCCGGTCGCGCTCGCCCTGGCCACCGCCGCGCGCGGCCGGATCGCCGAGGCGGTGCCGGCGGCGGCCTGTCTGTCCCGGGTCGCGGACTCCGCCCCGGCCCTGGCCGGCGCCCTGACCGGCGCCCTCGGCGGCGGTACGGCGATCCCCGCGGCCTGGCGGGACACCTGCCGCACCCTGCCCGGCTGCGTCCTGCCCCGCCTCACCGGCACGGACCTGGTGGAACTCGCCGGCCGCCTGGCAGCGGCGCGACCGGCCCGACCGGAAGGACCGCACACCGCATGACCCCCAGCACGGAAGACACGCTGGCCGAACGGATCACCGGCGCGCTGGTCGGCGCGGCCGTCGGCGACGCGCTCGGCGGCCCCGTCGAGGGCTACTCCCCCGAGCAGATCGTCGAACGGCACGGCGGCCGGGTGCACGGCATCGTCGGCCCCTGGCACGGCGACGCCTGGCGCACCGCCCGCCCCCTCGCCCCGTACCACAAGGGCGACGGGCACGTCACCGACGACACCCTGATGACCCACGCGCTGATCAGGGTGTACGCGACCGTCCGCGACCACCTCGACGCCTACGCGATCGCCGAGCACCTGGTCCCGGACCTGATCACCACCCCGCGCTGGATCCCGGAGCTGGCGGCCGAGGCACTCCCCCTCCAGCGGATCTTCCTGGCCGAGAAGTGGCTCGTGACCAGGCTGCACTACGGCCACGCCGACCCGCGCGAGGCCGGGGTCGGCAACGTCGTCAACTGCGGCGCGGCGATGTACGCGGCCCCGGTCGGCCTGGTCAACGCGGCCCACCCGGCGGGCGCCTACGCCGAGGCCCTGGACCTCGCGGGCGCGCACCAGTCGTCGTACGGCCGGGAGGCGGCCGGTGTCCTGGCGGCGGCGGTCGCGGCGGCCTGCGCGCCGGGCGCCACCCCTCGGTCGGTGGTGGACACCTGTCTGTCGCTGGCCAAGGACGGCACCCGCGAGGCGATCGAGAAGGTCTGCGAAGCCGCCGCCCGGCACTCCGACTTCGAGTCGGCCCTCGCCCCGCTCCGGGCGGCGGTCACCCCCTACGACACCGTCGGCCCGGACTACCGCTCCCCCTCCCTCGGCGCCCGCCGCCCGTCCCGGCTGCACGCCATCGAGGAACTCCCCGTCGCCCTGGGCATGGTGCTGGTGGCCGGCGGCGACTTCCGGCACGCGGTGCTCGGCGCGGTCAACTACGGCCGGGACTGCGACTCCATCGCCACCATGGCCGGCGCGATCACCGGCGCGCTGGGCTCCCCCGTACCGGACGAGTGGGCGAAGACGGTCGCGGAGGCGAGCCGGCTGGACCTGTGGGCGCCGGCCGCCACGCTGACCGAGGTGACCCGGGAGGTGTTCGCCCGGGACGTCCAGCGGCGCCGGGCGCACGAGCGGGCGTTCGCCGGGATCGGAGCAGCCCGGTGCTCCGCCTGACCTGGGCGCAGCCCGAGGACCTGATCGGTCACGAACTGCGCCAGGCCGCCCAGGACGGCCGGGACGCGTCGGCGGTCGCCGGGCGCTGGCGGGCGGCCGGCGGCTGCGACGCCCCGGCCCGCGCGGGCGCCTCCCCCGAGCCGGCCACCCGCTACCTGCGGCTGCTGGCGGAGGAACTGCTGGACGAACTGGCCGAGCTGCCCTGCCCGTCGGCCGAGCACGAGCCGACGGACCTGGCCGGCATCAGGGCCCGCTGTCCGCACTGGCCCGCCCCCGCGGCGGCGACCGACCCGGACCCGGTCCGCCTGGAGGCCGCCTGGCTCGGCCGGGCGGCCGGCTGCCTGCTCGGCAAACCGGTGGAGAAACTCCCCCTGGAGGCCATCCGCCGGCTCGCCCGCGCCACCGGCAACTGGCCGCCGACCGGGTACTTCACCGCCCGCGGCGTCCCCGCCGACCTGCTCGCCGCACACCCCTGGAACCGCCGCTCGGCCGCCACCTCCCTCGCCGAGAACATCGACGGCATGCCCGAGGACGACGACCTCAACTACCCGCTCCTCAACCTGCTGCTGATGCGGCGGCACGGCCGTGCCTTCACCACCGCCGACGTGGCCCGCGTCTGGCTGGACGAGCTTCCGGCGGGCCGCACCTTCACCGCCGAACGCGTCGCCTACCGCAACCTGCTGGCCGGCCTGGAACCGCCGGACACCGCCCGGTACCGCAACCCGTTCCGGGAGTGGATCGGCGCCCTGATCCGCGCCGATCTGCACGGCTGGACCAACCCCGGCGACCCGGCCGCCGCCGCCGAACAGGCGCACCGCGACGCGGTCCTCACCCACACCGCCAACGGTGTCTACGCGGCCATGTTCGCGGCGGCCGTCATCGCCACCGCCGCCACCGGCGGCCACGACGTGCACGCCTGTCTCGCCAGCGGGCTGACGGTCGTACCGCCCGCCTCCCGGCTGGCGACGGCCGTCCGCGAGGCCATGGAACTGGCCGCCGCCCACGCCGACTTCGACACGGTGGTGGACCATCTGCACGCCCGGCACGCGGCCGGCCATCACTGGGTGCACGCCGTCCCCAACACCGCTCTGATCGCCGCCGCCCTCACCCACGCCGACGGCGACTTCGCCGGGTCGGTCGGCCGGGCCGTCGCCGGCGGCTGGGACACCGACTCGGACGGGGCCACCGCCGGCAGCGTCGCCGCCCTGCTCGCCGGCGACCCCGCCGCCCTCCCCCAGCACCTCACCGCGCCGCTCAAGAACCGGCTCGCCAGCTCCGTCGCCGACTTCGACGGCACCGGCTTCGACGCCCTCGCCCACCTCACCCACCGGGAGGCCACCCGCCCATGACCCCCGCCCCCGCGCCCCTCACCGGTCTGCGCGTCCTGGACCTCGCCACCCTCTTCGCCGGCCCGCTCGCCGCGACCATGCTCGGCGACTTCGGCGCCGAGGTGATCAAGGTCGAGCACCCGGACCGGCCCGACCCGTCCCGCGGCCACGGCCCGTCGAAGGACGGCGTCGGCCTGTGGTGGAAGCTGCTCGGCCGCAACAAGCGCACCATCACCCTGGACCTGTCCAAGCCCGGCGGCCGCGACACCCTGCTGCGCCTCGCCGCCGGCGCGGACGTCGTGATCGAGAACTTCCGCCCCGGCACCCTGGAGCGCTGGGGCCTGGGCTGGGCGGAGCTGGCCGAGGTCAATCCCCGGCTGGTCCTCACCCGGGTCACCGGCTTCGGCCAGTTCGGGCCCTACGCCCACCGCCCCGGCTTCGGCACCCTCGCCGAGGCGATGAGCGGCTTCGCCGCGATGACCGGCGAGGCGGACGCGCCGCCGACCCTGCCGCCGTTCGGCCTGGCCGACTCGATCGCCGCGCTGGCCACGGCGTACGCGGTGATGACCGCGCTGGCCGCCCGGGACCGTACCGGCGAGGGCCAGGTCGTCGACATGGCGATCATCGAGCCGATCCTTACCGTGCTCGGCCCGCAGCCGCTCTGGTACGACCAGCTCGGCCACGTCCAGCCGCGCACCGGCAACCGGTCCGCGAACAACGCCCCGCGCAACACCTACCGCACCGCCGACGGCAGCTGGGTCGCCGTCTCCACCTCCGCCCAGTCGGTGGCCGAGCGGGTGATGCGCCTGGTGGGCCGCCCCGAGCTGATCGACGAACCGTGGTTCGCGACCGGCGCCGGCCGGGCCCACCACGCCGACCTGCTGGACCAGGCGGTCGGCGACTGGATCGCCGGCCGCCCGCGCGCCGAGGTGCTCGCCGCCTTCGAGGCGGCCGAGGCGGCGATCGCCCCGGTCCAGGACGTCCGGGACGTGCTGGCCGACCCGCAGTACCAGGCGCTGGACAGCGTGACCACGGTCGACGATCCGGAGCTGGGGCCGCTGCGGATGCAGAACGTCCTGTTCCGGCTGTCCGCCACGCCCGGCGCGATCCGCTGGGCGGGCCGGCCGCACGGCGCGGACACCGACGAGGTGCTCAGCGAGCTGGGCCTGACCCCGGGCGACCTGAAACTCCTGCGCGAGGCGGGCGCCGTATGACCCCGCCCCCGCTGACCTGGCTGTACGCCCCCGGCGACCGGCCGGACGTGGTGGCGAAGGCGCTGACCTGCGGCGCCGACGTGGTGATCGTGGACCTGGAGGACGCGGTCGCCCCGGACCGCAAGGAGTACGCCCGCGCCGCCACCGCCGAACTGCTCAGCGCCCCGCCGCCGGTGCCGGTGCACGTCCGCGTCAACGCCCTGGACAGCGGGTGGGCGGCGGCCGACCTGGCCGCGGTGGCCGCGCTGCCCGGTCTGTCCGGACTGCGGCTGCCCAAGGCGACCGCGCCGCGGCAGGTGGTCCGGGTGGCGCGGGCGGCGGCCGGGGTGCCGCTGTACCCGCTGCTGGAGTCGGCCCTCGGGGTGGAGCGGGCGTACCTGATCGCCGCCGCCCACCCCGCCGTGCGCGGCATCGCCCTCGGTGAGGCCGACCTCCGCGCCGACCTGGGCGTGAGCGGCGGCACCGGCCTCGACTTCTGCCGCTCCCGGGTGGTCGTCGCGGCCCGGGCGGCGGGGCTGGCGCCGCCCTGCCAGTCCGTCCACCCCGACACCCGGGACCTGGCCGGACTGGCCGCGTCCTGTGCCCACGGGCGGTCCCTGGGGTTCCTGGGCCGGGCCGCCATCCACCCCCGTCAGCTGCCGGTCATCGAGCGGGCCTATCTGCCCAGCACGGCGGAGCTGGACGCGGCGGAGGCGGTGCTGAAGGCGGCGGCGGTGGAACAGGGCGCCCTGGCGCTGCCGGACGGGCGGTTCGTCGACGCGGCGGTGGTCGCGGCGGCGCAGCGGACGCTGTCGCTGTCCCGGCGGCCGTAGCGCACACGAGGGCGCCCGGGGCGATATCGCCCCGGGCGCCCTCGTCGACGTGGCGGCGGTCAGCTCTTCTTCGCCGAACCGGCCCCGTCGGTCACGTCCTGCCGGGTGTCGTGGTCCTTCTGCCCGTCCTGCCCGTCCTGCCCGTCCTGCCCGTCCCGCTGGTCCTTCGCGTCCTTCTCGTCCGCGTCCGAAGCGTCCTCGGCGGTCTTCGGGTCGCCCGTGCCGTCCTCGTCGCCCGGCGCGCCCGGCTCGACCACGGCCTCCCGGCCGGGCCGCTTCCTCGCCGACACCACGATGTACGCGACCGCCAGCAGGAACACGAACAGCGCGGTCCAGTTGTTCAGCCTGAGGCCCAGGATGTGGTGGGCGTCGTCGACGCGCATGTACTCGATCCAGAACCGGCCCACGCAGTACGCGGCGACGTACAGCGCGAAGGCCCGGCCGTGCCCGAGCTTGAAGCGGCGGTCGGCCCAGATGACGAGCAGCGCCACGCCGACGCACCACAGCGACTCGTACAGGAACGTCGGGTGGTAGTAGCCCGGGATGCGGCCGTCCGCCGTGGACGTGATGTGCAGCGCCCAGGGCAGGTCGGTCTCGCGCCCGTACAGCTCCTGGTTGAACCAGTTGCCCCAGCGGCCGATGGCCTGCGCCAGCACGATGCCGGGGGCGACGGCGTCGGCCCAGGCGGGCAGCGGGATGCCGCGGCGGCGGCAGCCGATCCAGGCACCCAGCGCGCCCAGCGCGATGGCGCCCCAGATGCCGAGGCCGCCCTCCCAGATCTTGAAGGCGTCCACCCAGTCCCGGCCCTCGCTGAAATACAGCTCGTAGTCGGTGATCACGTGGTAGAGCCGGCCGCCGACCAGGCCGAAGGGGACGGCCCAGACCGCGATGTCGGCCACCGTGCCGGACTGTCCGCCGCGGGCCACCCAGCGCTTGTTGCCGAGCCAGACGGCGACGAAGACGCCGATGATGATGCAGAACGCGTAGCCGCGCAGCGGAATCGGGCCGAGGTGCAGCACCCCGCGCGACGGGCTGGGAATGAAGGCAAGTTCCATGACAGGGCCGACGCTACCGTGCCGGACCGGGCCCGCGCCGGGCGGCCCGGCTACGGGTCCATAACAGGCGCCGGCGAGATGCCCCTACTTGTTCTCGTCCTGCACCATCTTCTTCAGCTTCGCCGGGGTCATCGACTGGTCCGCGTAGATGTTCTTGTCGCCGAACAGCACGGTGGGCGTGCCGGTGAAGCCGCCGTTCCGGAAGGCGGCGGCCGACTTGTCGACCCAGCCGTCGTGCGTGCCGTCCGTGACGCACTCGCGGAAGGCCGGCGTGTCGAGGCCGTCGACCTTGCCGGCCAGCTCGATCAGCTTGTCGGTCTTGGCGAACGCGTCGTCGGTCTCCCGGGGCTGGTTGTCGTAGAGCACGTCGTGGTACGCGGGGAACTTCCCGGCGTCCTGGGCGCAGGCGGCGGCGTTGGCGGCGGTGCGGGAGCCGGTGCCGCCCATGTTGCCGTCGATGATGGTGGCCAGGTGGTAGTCGACCTTGAGCCGGCCGGCGGCGGTCAGCTCATGGATCACCGAGCGGTACGCCTGTTCGAAACTGTTGCAGGCGGGGCAGCGGAAGTCCTCCCAGACGGTGAGCGTGGACTTGGCGCTCTCCTTGCCGACCGGGATCGCGAGGCTGTCCTTGCCCTGGGCGCCCGAGGGCACCACGACCGGGCCCGACGCCTCGTCGTCGTCCTTTCCGGCCTGGGCCGCTACGACGCCGATCGCGGCGGCGACGCCCAGGACCCCGACGACGGCCGCGGCCACGACCAGCACGCGCCGGCGCTTGTCGGCGCCCTTCTGCTTCTCGCGCTCGACCGCCAGCCGCTCGCGGGCGGTGCGCTTTCCCTCACGGTTCTTCTCACTCACACCCCGCAGAACGAACCGGGGCGGCGCACCGCGCCGCCCCGGCCCCAGGTCCACCCGTTCGAGTTACGCGTGCCCGCGCACGCCCTGCGCGAGGTCGCCGGCGAGGGCGCGCACGCCTGCGAGGCCGGCCGCGTGGTCGGGGGCGTCCAGCATCCGCTTGACGAAGGCGGAGCCGACGATCACGCCGTCGGCGAACCGGGCCACCTCGGCGGCCTGCGCGGCGTTGGAGACGCCCAGGCCGACACAGACCGGGGTGCCGGTGGTGGCGCGGGTGCGCCGGACCAGGTCCGCGGCCTGCGCGCCGACCGACTCGCGGGTGCCGGTGACGCCCATCAGGGAGGCGGCGTAGACGAAGCCGGTACCGGCCTCGGTGATCTCGGCGAGCCGCTCGTCCCTGCTGCTGGGCGCGACCACGAAGACGGTGGCGAGCCCGTGCTTGCGGGCGTGCTCCTGCCACAGCGCCGACTCCTGGACCGGCAGGTCGGGCAGGATGCACCCGGCGCCGCCCGCCTCGGCCAGCTCGGCGGTGAACCGCTCGACGCCGTAGCGGTCGACCGGGTTCCAGTACGTCATGACGAGGATCGGCTTGCCGGTGGCCCGGTACGCCTCGCGGACCGTGCGCAGTACGTCGGCGATCCTGACGCCGCCGCGCAGGGCGATGTCGTCGGCGGTCTGGATGACCGGGCCGTCCAGCACCGGGTCGCTGTGCGGCAGGCCGACCTCGACCACGTCGGCGCCGCCGTCGATGACGGCCTTGACCGCCTCGATGCCGCCGGCCACGGTCGGGAATCCGGCCGGGAGGTAGGCGATGAGGGCGGCCCGGCCCTCGGCCCTGGCGGCGGCGAGGGTGTCGTCCAGCAGGTGCAGGTTGCCGCTCACTTGGCGTCCCCCTCGATCTCGGCGGTGCCGGAAGCGTCCTTCGCGACCTCGGCGTCGGTGTCGTAGAGCCCGAAGTAGCGGGCGGCGGTGTCCATGTCCTTGTCGCCGCGGCCGGACAGGTTGACGACGATCAGCCCGTCCGGGCCGAGCTCCCGGCCGACCTCCAGGGCACCGGCCAGGGCGTGCGCGGACTCGATGGCCGGGATGATGCCCTCGGTGCGCGACAGCAGGCGCAGCGCCCGCATGGCGGCGTCGTCGGTGACCGCGCGGTACTCGGCGCGGCCGGAGTCCTTGAGGTAGCTGTGCTCGGGGCCGATGCCGGGGTAGTCCAGGCCGGCGGAGATGGAGTACGGCTCGGTGATCTGGCCCTCGTCGTCCTGGAGGACGTAGGAGCGGGAGCCGTGCAGGATGCCGGGCTCGCCGGCGGAGAGGGTGGCCGCGTGCTCGCCGGTCTCGATGCCGTGTCCGGCGGGCTCGCAGCCGATCAGGCGGACGCCGGTGTCGGGGATGAAGGCGTGGAACAGGCCGATGGCGTTGGAGCCGCCGCCGACGCAGGCGATCGCGGCGTCGGGCAGCCGGCCGGCCTGGTCCAGGAGCTGGCGGCGGGCCTCGACGCCGATCACCCGGTGGAAGTCGCGGACCATCGCCGGGAAGGGGTGCGGCCCCGCGACCGTGCCGAAGAGGTAGTGGGTGCGGTCGACGTTGGCGACCCAGTCGCGGAACGCCTCGTTGATGGCGTCCTTCAGGGTGCGGCTGCCCGACTTCACGGCGATGACCTCGGCGCCGAGCATGCGCATCCGGGCCACGTTGAGCGCCTGGCGCCGGGTGTCGATCTCGCCCATGTAGATGGTGCAGTCGAGACCGAAGAGCGCGCAGGCGGTGGCGGTCGCGACACCGTGCTGGCCGGCGCCGGTCTCCGCGATGACCCGGGTCTTGCCCATCCGCTTGGTGAGCAGGGCCTGGCCCAGCACGTTGTTGATCTTGTGGGAGCCGGTGTGGTTCAGGTCCTCGCGCTTGAGGAAGACGCGGGCGCCGCCCGCGTGCTCCGCGAAGCGGGGCACTTCGGTTAGGGACGACGGGCGGCCCGTGTAGTGGACGAGGAGGTCGTCCAGCTCGCGGGCGAACTCGGGGTCGTGCTTGGCCTTGTCGTACTCGACGGCGACCTCGTCGACGGCGGCGACGAGGGCCTCCGGGATGAACTTGCCGCCGAACGCGCCGAAGTAGCCTTCGGCGCTCGGGACCTGACCCTCGGGGTCGGGGATGAAGAAGTTGCTGGGCATGCGGAAACCTCACGGTGAGTGTTCGAAAGACACGATTCGCCGTGGGGGCGGGGTGGTCAGGCGCGTGCGGGCCCGTCGGGGCTGGTCGCGCAGTTCCCCGCGCCCCTTCGGGGGCGCCGCGGCCATCGCATGCCGTTCACCTGACCCGGCTCGTCGCCGATCACGTAGCGCACCCGGCGGCCGTGGACGCGCCGCGCGGGGGCGCGGCAGCCGCGGGGCCGGCAGCCGCGCGCGAGGCGGGCGTACGGGTCCCGGGGGGCCAGGGCGATCGAGAGGGTCATCGGAAACCAGCCTACCGGGAGGTCAGCCGCGGCCGTGCCGGATGGCCGGGTGTTCGCCGGCCGCCACCAGGTCGGCCACCGCGGTCTTCGGGTCGCGGCCGGTGACCAGGGATTCGCCGACCAGGACGGCGTCGGCGCCCTCGTTGGCGTAGGCGATCAGGTCGTGCGGGCCGCGGACGCCGGACTCGGCGACCTTGATCAGGCCCTCCGGGATCTCGGGGGCGACCCGTTCGAAGGTGCCGCGGTCGACCTTGAGGGTCTTCAGGTTGCGCGCGTTGACCCCGATGACCTTGGCGCCGGCCTCGACCGCGCGGTCCACCTCGTCCTCGTCGTGGACCTCGACCAGCGGGGTGAGACCGATGGACTCGGCGCGCTCGATCAGCGACTCCAGGGCCGGCTGGTCCAGGGCGGCGACGATCAGCAGCGCGAGGTCGGCGCCGTACGCGCGGGCCTCCCACAGCTGGTAGGAGGTGACGATGAAGTCCTTGCGCAGCACCGGGATGTCCACCCGGGCCCGGACCGCCTCCAGGTCGGCCAGCGAGCCGCCGAAGCGGCGCTGCTCGGTGAGGACCGAGATGACGGCGGCGCCGCCCGCCTCGTAGTCGGCGGCGAGGGCGGCGGGGTCGGCGATGGCGGCCAGCGCGCCCTTGGACGGGCTGGAGCGCTTGACCTCGCAGATGACCTTGACACCGTCGCCCTTGAGCGCGGCGGCGCCGTCCTTGGCGGCGGGGGCCTTGGCGGCGCGCTCCTTGAGCTCGTCGAGGCTGACCCGAGCCTGCCGCTCCGCGAGGTCGGCACGGACTCCGTCGATGATCTCGTCGAGCACACTCACGCGAGCGGTCCCCTTCCAGTTCCGGGCGGTTCGGTTCTCGGTACGGCTTCGCTTCGATGGTATCCGCAGGAGGGCGGCGGTCTCGCATCCGGTTGACGCCGCGCTGCCCACCGGGCCGGTCCCGTGGTGGTCAAGTGGTGCTCAGGGGTGCAGCCAGCCGCCGAACGGCAGGTTCCGGACCAGGGTGAAGACCAGCAGCGATCCGCCCAGCGTCCACAGGTGGACGGGGCCCAGGTCGAGGCGCGCGGGGCGGCCGCGGACCGCGCGGACCACCCAGACGGTCCACAGGGCGGCCAGGGCCAGATAGCCGACCACCGCCAGGGCGTTGGCCTGGAGCGCCGCCGGCAGGTCGCCGTGGATGAACGCGTGGGCACTGCGCAGGCCGCCGCAGCCGGGGCAGTAGACGCCGGTGAAGCGCAGCAGCGGGCAGACCGGGTAGTGGCCGGGTTCGTTGGGGTCGACGGTCCCGACGTAGCCGAAGGCCGCGGCGACGGCGGCGAGCGCGGCGGCCGGCGCGGCCAGCCGGGCGGCCCGGGCGGTGCCGCGGGCGGGCGGCTGCGGCAGGTCGTGCGGCGGGTCCCGGCGGTCGGCGTCCATGTCCCGCATTGTGCCCCCTGGGCGGGCGTGCGGGGCGGTCCCGGGACGTGCGTGAGGGGCGGCTCCGGCACTCGGGTGCCGGCCGCCCCTCGGCCGTGTGGTGCGCGCGGGCCCGGTCAGGCCTTGATGCCGGCCGGCTGCCGCTGCCCCGGCTCGGTGGTCTTGTGCACCGGGTGGGTGTCCTTCGGCTGGCCCATGCCCATCATGCGCATGATCCCGCCGACGACGGCGCCGAGGAGGGTGATCACCATGCCGACCCAGAAGCCCACCGGCTGGGCCATCACCATGAAGACGCCCGCGACGCAGAACCCGATGAAGGCGATGATGACACCGGTCCAGGCGGCCGGGGTGTGGCCGTGGCTGCTGTCCGACATTGCTGGCTCCTCGTTGCTGTGTACGTGTCGCTGCTGTGTACGTGCTTGAGCTGGACGCTCCCGCTCATTCTCCCGCACGCGCGCGTGCGGTGTGCGGTGGGGTGCGCAACGCGGGTGGGACGCGCGGGTCCGCGGGGCCGGGTGCGGCGGGGCACGAGTGCCCACGCGCGCGCGGCGGTAATCGCGCCCGCGCGGCGGCTCAGGCGCCGGTCGGGTCCTCGCCGCGGTCCAGGGCCTTCCAGAGTTCCTCGGGGCGGTCCGGGTCCGCCGCCCTGGCGGGGCGGCGCGGGCGGGGGGCGCCGGAGCGTTCGTAGCGGCCGGACATGGCGGGCCACTGGCGGCCGTAGCGCAGCGCGAGCAGTCCGGCCAGCAGGAGCAGCACACCGCCCGCCGCCGCGACGTAGGGCCAGGCGGTGTGGCCGAGGGCGTGCACGGTGGCCGAGGTGGCGCCGGCCGCCTGCGCGGCCTGGTCGTCGAGGGCGGCGCTGTCCGAGGCGCCGGTCACGGCGGCGACGATGGTGCCCACGCCGCACAGCGCGAGCAGCGCGGCGACCGCGTACCGGCCGGCGCGGCGGACGGCGAACACGGCGACCAGCGCGGCCAGGCCCACTATGGCGAGCGCCGCGGGCACGCCCGTGACGTCGCTGCCCTGGGCGGTCAGCGGGAAGTCGCCGCCGGCCACCGTCGCGGTGCCGTGGGACCACTCCTGGCGGGTGGCCAGCAGGGCGACGGCCGCGCCCAGCGCGCCGCTCAGCAGCGCGAGGGCGAGGCTGTGGCGGCCGGACCGGGCGGGCCCGGCGGCTTCGGTACGGGGGGAAGGAACAGCAGCAGTCACGTACTCCACTATCGCCTGAACCCCGGGCAATCGGTCACCCGGGGTTCACGTGAGCCTCGTCCCTTCCGCGAGCCGGCCCGCGGTGTGCACCGCGCGGAGCACCGCCGCCGCCTTGTTGCGGCACTCGGTGTCCTCAGCGACCGGGTCGGAGTCGGCGACGATCCCGGCGCCCGCCTGGACGTAGGCGGTGCCGTCGCGCAGCAGGGCGGTGCGGATGGCGATGGCGGTGTCGGAGTCGCCGGCGAAGTCGAGGTAGCCGACGCAGCCGCCGTACAGGCCGCGCCGGGCGGGTTCGAGTTCGTCGATGATCTGGAGGGCGCGCGGCTTGGGGGCGCCGGAGAGGGTGCCGGCCGGGAAGCAGGCGGTGAGCACGTCGAAGGCGGTGCGGCCGGCGGCGACCTGTCCGGTGACCGTGGAGACGATGTGCATGACGTGCGAGTAGCGCTCCACCGACATGAAGTCGACGACCTCGACGGAGCCCGGTTCGCAGACCCGGCCCAGGTCGTTGCGGCCGAGGTCGACGAGCATGAGATGCTCGGCGCGCTCCTTGGGGTCGGCGAGCAGCTCGTCGGCGAGGGCCTGGTCCTCCTGCGGGGTGGCGCCGCGGTGCCGGGTGCCGGCGATGGGGTGCAGCAGCGCGCGGCCGTCCTCGACCTTGACCAGTGCCTCCGGGGACGAGCCGACCACGTCGAAGCCGTCGAAGCGGAACAGGTACATGTACGGGGAGGGGTTGGTGGCCCGCAGCACCCGGTAGACGTCCAGGGCGCTCGCGGTGCACGGCGTCTCGAAGCGCTGGGAGGGGACGACCTGGAAAGCCTCCCCGGCCCGGATGCGCTCCTTGATGTCCTCGACCGCCCGCTGGAAGTCGGGGCCGCCCCAGCGGGCGGTGTACTCGGGCAGCTCGGAGGGCGGCAGCGCGGCGGGCGGCTGGGCCACCGGGCGGGACAGGTCGGCCTCCATCGCGTCCAGCCGGGCGACCGCGTCGGCGTACGCCTCGTCGACGCCGGTGGCCAGGTCGTTGTGGTTGATCGCGTTGGCGATCAGTACGACCGTGCCCTCCCAGTGGTCCATCACGGCGAGGTCGCTGGTCAGCAGCATGGTCAGCTCGGGGAGCCGAAGGTCGTCGCGCTCCCCCGGGCCGACCTTCTCCAGGCGGCGGACGATGTCGTAGCCGAGGTAGCCGACCATGCCGCCGGTGAACGGCGGCAGGCCGTCCTGGCGGGGGGTGTGCAGGGTCTCGACGGTGGCGCGCAGCGCGGCGAGCGGGTCGCCCTCGACCGGGACGCCGACCGGCGGGGTGCCGATCCAGTGGGTGCGGCCGTCCCGCTCGGTCAGGGTGGCGGCGCTGCGCACGCCGACGAAGGAGTACCGGGACCAGGACCGTCCGTTCTCCGCCGACTCCAGCAGGAAGGTGCCGGGGCGTTCGGCGGCGAGCTTGCGGTACAGCGCGACCGGGGTGTCGCCGTCGGCGAGGAGCTTGCGGGTGACCGGGATGACCCGTCGGTCGGCGGCCAGCTTGCGGAACGTGTCGAGGTCCATGGCGGCAGACCTTACTGATCTCCGGCCGGGGTGCCGGGATCGGTGTCCTTCAGGAGCACGTCGGCGTCGAAGCAGGTGCGGGCACCGGTGTGGCAGGCGGCGCCGACCTGGTCGACCTTGACCAGCACGGTGTCGGCGTCGCAGTCCAGGGCGACCGACTTCACCCACTGGACGTGCCCGGAGGTGTCGCCCTTGACCCAGTACTCGCGCCGGCTGCGCGACCAGTAGGTGCACCGGCCGGTGGTCAGTGTGCGGTGCAGCGCCTCGTCGTCCATCCAGCCGAGCATCAGCACCTCACCGGTGTCGTACTGCTGGGCGATGGCGGGCAGCAGACCGTCGGAACCGCGCTTGAGGCGGGCGGCGAGTTCCGGGTCGAGTGCGCTGGGCGGGACGGGGGGCGTGCTGGTCATGCCGACCATTGTGCCGCGTACCGAACGGACCGCCCGGCGCCGTCCACTGTGCGGACCCGGGGCGGAGCCGTAGGCTGGCCCCATGTCGACTTTCGCCAAGCGTGAACGCCTTCTGCTGGCCGACCTGTTGGAGACGGCGGGCCCGGACGCCGCCACCCTGTGCGAGGGCTGGCGCACCCGTGATCTCGCCGCGCACCTGGTGGTGCGCGAGCGGCGGCCGGACGCCGTGGGCGGTGCGGTGATCAAGCCGCTGGCGTCCCGGCTGGAGCGGGTGATGGAGGAGTACGCCGCGAAGCCCTACGAGGAGCTGCTCCAGCTCCTGCGCACCGGCCCGCCGCGCTTCTCGCCGTTCGCCGTCAAGCAGCTCGACGAGGCGGCGAACACGGTGGAGTTCTACGTCCACACCGAGGACGTCCGCCGCGCGCAGCCCGACTGGACGCCGCGGGAGCTGGACCCGGTCTTCCAGGACGCCCTGTGGTCCCGGCTGGAGCGCACCGCCCGGCTGCTGGGCCGCGGTGTGCCGACCGGGCTGGTGCTGCGCCGCCCGGACGGGCAGACGGCGGTCGCGCACCGGGGTACGCCGGTGGTGACGGTCACCGGCGAGCCGTCCGAGTTGCTGCTGTTCGCCTTCGGGCGGCAGAGCGCGGCGACGGTGGAGCTGGAGGGCGAGAAGGACGCGATCGCCCGCGTGCACGAGACCAAGAGGCTCGGCCTCTGACACCTCCGTGCGCGGTTCCCCGCGCCCTGGAAGGACGTGCGGTGAACGCGCCTCCAGGGGCGCGGGGAACCGCGCGACCGGCCACGACGCACCCGCACCGCTACCGAACCGCGTGCCCCGCCTCCCGCAGCGTCTCCTTCACCTCGCCGATCCGCAGATCGCCGAAGTGGAACACGGACGCGGCCAGCACCGCGTCCGCCCCGGCCGCGACGGCCGGCGGGAAGTCGGCCAGCCGGCCCGCCCCGCCGGAGGCGATGACCGGCACGGTGACGTGCTCCCGCACCGCCGCGATCATCTCCAGGTCGTACCCGTCCTTCGTGCCGTCCGCGTCCATGCTGTTCAGCAGGATCTCCCCGGCGCCCAGCTCGGCCGCCCGGTGCGCCCACTCGACGGCGTCGATGCCGGTGCCCTTGCGGCCGCCGTGGGTGGTGACCTCGAAGGTGCCGGCCGCGGTGCGGCGGGCGTCCACGGACAGCACCAGCACCTGCCGGCCGAACCGCTCGGCGATCTCCCGGATCAGCTCGGGCCGGGCGATGGCGGCGGTGTTGACTCCGACCTTGTCGGCACCGGCCCGCAGCAGCTTGTCGACGTCCTCGGCGGTGCGCACGCCGCCGCCGACGGTGAGCGGGATGAACACCTGCTCGGCGGTGCGCCGCACCACGTCGTAGGTCGTCTCCCGGTTGCCCGAGGACGCGGTGATGTCCAGGAAGGTCAGCTCGTCGGCGCCCTCGGCGTCGTAGACCTTGGCCATCTCGACCGGGTCGCCCGCGTCGCGCAGGTTCTGGAAGTTGACGCCCTTGACGACCCGGCCGTTGTCCACGTCCAGGCAGGGGATGACTCGGACCGCCAGGGTCATGACTGAAGTTCCTCCGGTGTGCCTCTGAATGCTTCCACTTCCACCGACACCAGGACCCGGGAGTCGATGAAGCCCTGCACGACCAGCAGGGTCGTGACCGGGCGTACCGCGTCGAAGAGCTCCTTGTGGGCCCGGCCCACCGCGTCGACGTCCCGGGCGTGCGCGAGGTAGACGCGGGTGCGGATCACGGACTCGACGCCCAGCCCGTAGGCGGCGATCGCCTCCAGGGCGCTGGTGAAGGCGACCTTGGCCTGTTCGTAGGGGTCGCCCTCGCCGTAGACCACGTCGCCCTTGAACGCGGTGGTGCCCGCGACCAGCACGCGGTCGCCCGCCGCGACGGCGCGTGAGAAACCGAAGGACTCTTCCCAGACGCTTCCGCTCTGCACACGCCGTACGGCTTCGGATGTCATAGCGACACAGCCTCCAGGGCCTCTTCCAGGGTGAACGCCTTCGCGTACAGGGCCTTCCCGACGATGGCGCCCTCGACACCGAGCGGGACCAGGGAGGCGAGCGCGCGCAGGTCGGCCAGGGACGACACACCGCCGGACGCGACCACCGGCCGGTCGGTGGCGGCGCAGACGTTCTTCAGCAGCTCCAGGTTGGGGCCCTGCAGGGTGCCGTCCTTGGCGATGTCGGTGACGACGTACCGGGCGCAGCCCTCCTGGTCGAGGCGGGCCAGCGTCTCGTAGAGGTCGCCGCCGTCGCGGGTCCAGCCCCGGCCGCGCAGGGTGGTGCCGCGGACGTCGAGACCGACGGCGATCTGGTCGCCGTGCTCGGCGATGACCTTGGCGACCCACTCGGGGGTCTCCAGCGCGGCGGTGCCCAGGTTGACGCGCTTGCAGCCGGTGGCGAGGGCGGCGGCGAGGGTGTCGTCGTCGCGGATGCCGCCGGACAGCTCGACCTTGATGTCCATGGCCGCGGCGACCTCGGCGATCAGCGCCCGGTTGTCGCCGGTGCCGAAGGCGGCGTCCAGGTCGACCAGGTGCAGCCACTCGGCGCCGGAGTTCTGCCAGGCGAGAGCGGCCTCCAGCGGGGAGCCGTAGGACGTCTCGGTGCCGGACTCGCCGTGCACGAGGCGGACGGCCTGGCCGTCGCGGACGTCGACGGCGGGGAGGAGTTCGAGCTTGGCCATGTCGCTACAGGGTTCCGATCCAGTTGGTGAGGAGCTGGGCGCCGGCGTCGCCGGACTTCTCGGGGTGGAACTGGGTGGCCCACAGCGCGCCGTTCTCCACGGCGGCCACGAACGGCTTGCCGTGCGTGGACCAGGTGACCTTGGGGGCGGTCAGCGCGGGGTTGTGCACCTCGAGGGTCCAGTCGTGGACGGCGTAGGAGTGCACGAAGTAGAAGCGGGCGGCCGCGTCCAGGCCGGCGAAGAGCCGGGAGCCCTCGGGGGCCTCGACGGTGTTCCAGCCCATGTGCGGGACGACGTCGGCCTGGAGCGGGCCGACCGTGCCGGGCCACTCGTCCAGGCCCTCCGCCTCGACGCCGTGCTCGATGCCGCGGGCGAAGAGGATCTGCATGCCGACGCAGATGCCCAGCACGGGGCGGCCGCCGGCCAGCCGCCGGTCGACGATCCAGTCGCCGCGCGCCGCCTTGAGGCCCTGCATGCAGGCGGCGAACGCGCCGACGCCGGGGACCAGCAGACCGTCGGCGTTCATCGCGGTGTCGAAGTCACGGGTGATCTCGACGTCGGCGCCGGCGCGGGCGAGGGCGCGCTCGGCCGACCGCACGTTGCCGAAGCCGTAGTCGAAGACCACGACCTTTTTCACGGGGGCGCTCAATTCCACACCTCCAGTCGCAGGATGCCCGCGAGCAGGCACATCGCGGCGCCGATGGAGAGCAGCACGATCAGGCTCTTGGGCATCTGCTGCTTGGCGAACGAGATGATCCCGCCGATCAGGAAGAGGCCGACGATGATCAGTACGGTCGAGGTGCCGTTCACAGCGCGCCCTTCGTGGAGGGCAGGATGCCGGCCGCGCGCGGGTCGCGCTCCGAGGCGTAGCGCAGGGCGCGGGCGAGCGCCTTGAACTGGCACTCCACGATGTGGTGCGCGTTGCGTCCGTAGGGCACGTGGACGTGCAGGGCGACCTGGGCCTGGGCGACGAAGGACTCCAGGATGTGCCGGGTCATGGTGACGTCGTACTCGCCGATCATCGGCGCCATGGTCTCGGGCTCGGTGTGCACCAGGTAGGGGCGGCCGGAGAGGTCGACGGTGACCTGGGCGAGGGACTCGTCCAGCGGCACGGTGCAGTTGCCGAACCGGTAGATCCCCACCTTGTCGCCGAGCGCCTGCTTGAAGGCGGCGCCCAGCGCGAGGGCGGTGTCCTCGATGGTGTGGTGCGAGTCGATGTGCAGGTCGCCCTCGGTCTTCACGGTCAGGTCGAACAGACCGTGCCGGCCGAGCTGGTCGAGCATGTGGTCGTAGAAGCCGACGCCGGTGGCGATGTCGGTCTTGCCGGTGCCGTCGAGGTCGATCTCGACCAGGACCGAGGTCTCCTTGGTCACGCGTTCCACGCGTCCTACGCGGCTCATGCCGTCTGCTCCTTCTTGAGTTCACGTACCGCGTCGAGGAACGCGTCGTTCTCGGCCGGGGTCCCGGCGGTGACCCGCAGCCACCCCGGTACGCCGTTGTCCCGGACCAGGACGCCCCGGTCGAGGATCTGCCGCCAGACCGCGTGGGCGTCGTCGAAGCGTCCGAACTGGACGAAGTTCGCGTCCGATTCGGTCACCTCGTAGCCGATGGCGAGCAGTTCGGAAACCAGCCGGTCCCGTTCGGTCTTGAGCTGCTCGACGTACTTCAGCAGCGTGCCGGTGTGCTCCAGGGCGGCCAGCGCGGTCGCCTGGGTGACGGCGGAGAGGTGGTACGGCAGCCGGACCAGCTGGACGGCGTCGACCACGGCCGGGTCGGCGGCGAGGTAGCCGAGGCGCAGTCCGGCCGCGCCGAACGCCTTGGACATGGTCCGCGAGACCACCAGGTGCGGGCGGCCGTCGAGCAGCGACAGCAGCGAGTCGCCGTGGCTGAACTCGATGTACGCCTCATCCAGGACCACCATGGACGGCTGCGCCGCCTGCGCCGCGTCGTACAGGGCGCGGACCGTCTCCGGGGGGACGGCGGTACCGGTGGGGTTGTTGGGGGTGGTGATGAAGACGACGTCGGGCCGGTGCTCGGCGATGGCCCGTTCGGCCGCCGCCAGGTCGATGGTGAAGTCGGCGTTGCGGGGACCGGAGATCCAGCCGGTGCCGGTGCCGCGCGCGATCAGGCCGTGCATCGAGTACGACGGCTCGAAGCCGATGGCGGTGCGGCCGGGGCCGCCGAAGGTCTGCAGCAGCTGCTGGATGACCTCGTTGGAGCCGTTGGCCGCCCAGACGTTCGCGACGCCGACGCGGTGGCCGGTGGTGTCGGTGAGGTACTCGGCGAGCCGCGTGCGCAGCTCGACCGCGTCCCGGTCGGGGTAGCGGTTGAGGTGCCGGGCGGCCTCGCGGACCCGCTCGGTGATGCGGTCGACCAGCTCCTCGGGGAGCGGGTACGGGTTCTCGTTGGTGTTCAGCCGTACCGGGACGTCCAGCTGGGGCGCGCCGTAGGGGGACTTGCCGCGCAGCTCGTCCCGTACGGGGAGATCGTCGATGCGGATGTCGCTCACTTGCCCTCGGGAACCTTCCAGTCGAACCTCGCCTTGATCGCCGCGCCGTGCGCGGGCAGGTCCTCCGCCTCCGCCAGCGTCACCACGTGGTGGGCGACCTCGGCCAGCGCGTCGCGCGTGTAGTCGACGATGTGGATGCCGCGCAGGAAGGACTGCACGGACAGGCCGGAGGAGTGGCAGGCGCAGCCGCCGGTGGGCAGGACGTGGTTGGACCCGGCGGCGTAGTCGCCGAGCGAGACGGGCGCCCAGGGGCCGATGAAGACCGCGCCCGCGTTGCGTACCCGGCCGGCCACCTCGGTGGCGTCGGCGGTCTGGATCTCCAGGTGCTCGGCGCCGTAGGCGTCGACGACCTTCAGGCCCGCGGCGATGTCGTCGACCAGGACGATCGCGGACTGCTCGCCCTTGAGGGCGGGCACGATCCGGTCCTCGACGTGCTTGGTGGCGGCGACCTGCGGCTGGAGCTCCCGCTCCACCGCGTCGGCCAGTTCGGCGGAGTCGGTGACCAGGACGGCGGCGGCCAGCGGGTCGTGCTCGGCCTGGCTGATCAGGTCGGCGGCGACGTGCACCGGGTCGGCGCCGGCGTCGGCGAGGACGGCGATCTCGGTGGGCCCGGCCTCGGCGTCGATGCCGATCTTCCCGGTGAAGTAGCGCTTGGCGGCGGCCACCCAGATGTTGCCGGGGCCGGTCACCATGTTCGCGGGCGGGCAGGACTCGGTGCCGTACGCGAACATCGCGACGGCGGTGGCGCCGCCGGCCGCGTACACCTCGTCGACGCCGAGCAGGGCACAGGCGGCGAGGATGGTGGGGTGCGGCAGCCCGCCGAATTCGGCCTGGGCGGGGGAAGCGAGCGCGATCGACGGGACGCCGGCCTCCTGGGCGGGCACCACGTTCATGATCACCGAGGACGGGTAGACCGAACGCCCGCCGGGCGCGTACAGCCCCACCCGGTCGACCGGGACCCACTTCTCGGTGACCGTGCCGCCGGGCACCACCTGGGTGGTGTGCGCGGTGCGGCGCTGCGCGCGGTGGACCAGGCGGGCGCGGCGGATGGACTCCTCCAGGGCCGCGCGCACGGCGGGGTCCAGCTCGTCGAGGGCCTGCTCCAGGGCCGCCGCGGGCACCCGCACCCGCTCCAGCCGCACGCCGTCGAACCGCTCGGCGAAGTCGATCAGCGCCGCGTCACCCCGATGATGCACGTCCTCGCAGATGGGCCGCACCTTGTCCAGGGCGGCCGCGACGTCGAAGTCGGCACGGGGCAGCAGGTCGCGCAGGGCGGAACCCTCGGGGAGGGCGTCGCCGCGCAGATCGATTCGGGAGATCACGCGACCAATTCTCGCAGACCCGCGTCGGCACCGGTTCGCGCATTCCACTCACTGATACGGGGCCGGGATGACCGAGCGTGAGATTCTCAACTTCGTCGTCACCAAGAGTGTTCGGCACCTCACTCTGCGGGCATGAACGGTTGTACGGCGGTAACAACCCGTCATCAGCAGGGGAGGAAGTGAAACGTCGTGACCGAAGTGGCAGAACTCCGCGCCGCGGAGCTGCCCGACGACCTGACCGCGGCCGAGGCCGGCATGTGGCAGGCGTTCCGCAACGGCACCATGTACGACCTGAGCAGCGGCGACGCGGCCGAGGACGACCCGCACGGCACGCTGCCCTGGGGCCCCGAGCGCACCGTGCGGGCCCGTGTCGTGTGCTGGCTGCTGCTGGACGGGCCGCCCGCGCTGGCCGGCCGGGTCTCCGCGCTGAAGCTGGCCGGCGTGCGGATCAGCGGCGCGATGGACCTCGCGGGCGGCACCGTGGTGTCCTTCGTCGAGCTGCGCCGCTGCCGGTTCGAGCGGGAGGTCCTGCTGCCGGAGACGCGCTTCTCGACGCTGCGGCTGGTGGACTGCGCGGTGCCCCGGCTGGAGGCGGCCCGGCTGCAGACCGAGGGCGACCTGCATCTGCCGCGCTGCCGGTTCTCCGGCGGGGTGCGGCTGACCGACGCCCAGATAGGCACCGACCTGCTGCTCAACCAGGCGGTGGTGCACCAGGACCGCAGCGGCCGGTCCATCGCCGGGGACGGTCTGACCGTCGGCCAGGACCTCCAGGCGGACATGCTGGAGTCGCACGGCGAGCTGCGGCTGCGCAGCGCCCAGATCGGCGTCTCGCTGAGCCTGCGCGGCGCCCGCCTGTTCAACCCGCGGGCCCGGTTCGCGCTGAACGCCCCGCAGCTGACCGTGGAACGCTCGCTGTACCTGACCCCGGGCAGCCTCGGCAATCCGCTGTTCATGGGCACCACCCCGGCGGAGGGGACGCGGATCCAGCGGTTCGAGTGCCGGGGCGGCATCCGGCTGGACGACGGACGGTTCGGTGACGCGGTCGACTTCGAGCAGGCCCACGTCGTCCTCAGCGAGGACGACCAGGAGCTGTCGCTGCGCCGGGTGCAGGCGTCCGAGCTGCGCTTCCTCGGGGAGCGGCCGGCGCTGGGCCGGGTGGTGCTGTCGGGCGCCCGGGTGGTCAACCTGATCGACCGGGCGGACAGCTGGCCCGGCCCCGGCCGGCTGCACATGAGCGGCTTCACCTACGAGAACCTGGTGCCGCGCGGCCCGTTCCCGCTGGCCGAGCGGCTGGCCTGGGTGACCGCCGCGACCGCCGAGTACAACCCGGAGCCGTACGAGCTGCTCGCGGCCGTGCTCAAGGCCGGCGGCGAGGAGGAGGAGGCACGCGAGGTGCTGCTCGCCAAGCAGCGCCGGCGCCGCGAGGGCCTGCCGGTCGGCACCAAGCTGTGGGGCTACGCCCAGGACTGGACCGTCGGCTACGGCTACCGCCCGGGGCGGGCGGCGGTGTGGCTGGCGGTGCTGTGGGCGGCCGGCTCACTGGCGTTCTCGTACGCCGAGCTGGCGCCGCTCAAGGGCGGTGAGCATCCGGCCTGGAACCCCGCGCTCTTCGCGCTGGACCTGCTGGTGCCCGTCATCGACCTGGGCCAGGTGAACTACTGGCGGCTGACCGGCGGCTGGCAGTGGCTGGCGGCGGTGCTGATCCTGCTGGGCTGGGTGCTGGCCACGACGGTGGCGGCGGGCGCGACCCGGACACTGCGCCGGAACTGACGCCCCCGATGCGCCGCCGCAATGCGAGAAACCTTCACCTTTTACCGTGCCTTTGCCACCGTCCGTACAACTTTCCGCAGGTTCGGTGAACCCTCTGGCGCGGCCCCGACCTGCGGACTTTCAATGGTCGACACCATGGCCCGTCTACGCGCGTTCCTCCGCACGACTCGGCTGCGAGGCACTCTCCCCCGCCCGCCCGCCGGGTCCTTCGACGGCTGCTTCGACGACTGCTCGGACGACGACGTACTCCTCGACGCGCCCGACCACCGGCTGGCCCCCGCGCTGGTCGCCGCCGCGCACGGCGCGCACGAACCCGCCGCCGCGCTGCTGGCCGACACCCGTGCCCGGGAGCGCTGGGAGCACCGCGACCGGTACACGTCCCGGCTGGCCGCCTTCGCCCGCTCGCGCCCCGAGTGGCTGCGGGCCTGGCACGCCGCCGACCCCGAGGACCCGGACGGCCGGCTGGTCACGGTGCGGCTGGCCCTCGACCGGTGCTGGGAGTCCCCGGACCGCGCGGAGACGCTGCGGCAGATCACCCCGATGGTCACGGAAGCCGCCGCGAACAGCGGCCGGGACCCGGTGCCCTGGCGGATCGCGCTGGACTCGGCCCGGGGGCGGCGCGCCGGGCACGCCGAGTTCGAGCGGCTGTGGGCCGAGGCGGTACGCCGCGACCCGCACCACTACGGCTGCCATCTCGCGGCGCTGCGGTACCTGGCCGCCGCCTCGCCCGGCGCCCACCGCGAGTGCCTGGACTTCGCCGAGACGGCCGCCCGGGACGCCCCCGAGGGCTCCGCGCTGCGGGCGCTGCCGCTGCGGGCGGCCTTCCGGTGCCTGACCCGGGGCGGCGCGGGCGCGGTGGACCGGGCGCGCCTGCACACGGCCGCCGATCTGGCCCTCGCGCTGTCGGCGGCCCAGCCGGCGGCCGACCCCTGGCCGGCCGAGCTGCGCAACCTCCTCGCCTACGTCCTGGTCCGACTGGAGCGCCGGCCGGAGGCCCTGGAGCAACTGCGGCTGACCGGCCCGTACGCCACCTCCTTCCCGTGGGACCGGGAGGCGGACGACCCGCTCGGCCGGTTCCTCCAGGTGCGCGACGGCGTCCGCGCGGCGGTGGCCGCCGAGGTCCCGGTGCGGGGCTGCGGCGGGCGCGGTTCCCCCGCCGGTCGCGGCGCGCATTAGGCTTCCGTGTCGTGACCACCGTCCGGCTTCCGCTCTTCCCCCTGAACTCGGTGCTGTTCCCGGGGCTGGTGCTTCCGCTCAACGTGTTCGAGGAGCGCTATCGCGCCATGATGCGCGAGCTGCTGAAGACCCCCGACGAGGAGCCGCGCCGGTTCGCCGTCGTGGCGATCCGGGACGGCCACGAGGTGGCGCCGAGCCTGCCGGGGCTGCCCGATCCGACGGCGGTGCCCGAGCGCGGGGCCGCCGCGGGGTTCGGCCCCGATCCCGTCAAGGCGCTGCACAAGGTCGGCTGCGTGGCGGACGCCGCGACGATCCGGGAGCGGCCCGGCGGCACCTTCGAGGTGCTGGCGACCGGCACCACCCGGGTGCGGCTGCTCTCCGTGGACACCTCGGGGCCGTTCCTGACCGCCGAGCTGGAGCACCTCGACGAGGAGCCCGGCGACGAGGCGGGCGCGCTGGCCGAGGGGGTGCTGCGGGCGTTCCGCCAGTACCAGAAGCGGCTGGCCGGGGCGCGCGAGCGGTCCCTGACCACCGGCGCCGACCTGCCGGACGAGCCCGGCGTGGTGTCCTACCTGGTGGCCGCCGCGATGATGCTGGACACGCCGACCAAGCAGCGGCTGCTCCAGGCGCCGGACACCGCGTCCCGGCTGCGCGACGAGCTGAAACTGCTGCGCACCGAGACGGCCGTCATCCGTACCCTGCCGTCACTGCCCGCGGCGGAGCTGACGCGCGGCCCGACCAGTCTCAACTGACGGTATCGACGAGGAACTGCCGACGATGGCGAAGAAGGCGAAGAAGCAGCAGCCGGGGGGAACGCCGGCGACGGTGGCCCTGACGGCGGCGGACGTGCCGTACACGGTGCACTCCTACGACCACGACCCCGCCCATCCGTCCTACGGCGAGGAGGCGGCCGAGGCGATGGGGGTCCCGCCGGAGCGGGTGTTCAAGACGCTGGTGGCGGACGTCGACGGGGCGCTGACCGTCGCGGTGGTCCCGGTCGCGGGCAAGCTGGACCTGAAGGCGCTGGCCGCGGCGGTGGGCGGCAAGCGCTCCGCGATGGCCGACCCGGCCCTCGCGGAGCGCACCACGGGCTATGTCCGGGGCGGCATCTCCCCGCTCGGCCAGCGCAAGCGGCTGCGCACCGTGCTGGACGACTCGGCCACCGCCCACCCCACGATCTGCGTCTCGGCGGGCCGCCGCGGCCTGGAGATCGAACTCGCCCCCGCCGATCTGACCCGCCTCACCGACGCGGTGCTGGCCCCGATCGGCCGCGCCTGACCCCTCGACGAGAGCCCCCTGCTGCGTTAAGCAGAGGGGGCATGTCGAAGAGGACCCGCAAACGCAGGTGGCGCGTCAGGAAGCGCCGGGCGAACCATGGCCGCCGCCCGGCTTGAGAACCCAACCACGACGCACCCGCACCCGGAAACGACGCTAGGGGACTTCGTACGGCTCCGGATCCCGCGGCCCGAACAACGCCGTGAGCCCCAGGTGCACCAGCAGCCCGGCCAGCGGCCAGGCCAGCAGCGCCCCCTTGGCCCCGAGCTTCAGCGGCGCCGAGAACGTCTCCCCCTTGCCCGCCTCCCGGGCGTGCGCGAGCACGTCCTGGGTCGGCCCGAGCCACACCCCGACCCGCCACGCCAGCAGCGCGCCCAGCAGTCCGCCGACGCCGAGCGCCACGACCAGCGGTACGCCGCCCCGCCGCCGCAGCAGGAACACGACCAGCGCGCTGACCAGGCCGAAGGCCAGCGCCAGCAGCGTGAACGTGCCGTCCACCCCGGCCGCCTGCTCGCCCTCGGAGTCCTTGAGGTAGACCACCCAGCTCTTGTCCACCACGTCGCCGACCAGCGGCACGCTCGGCGCCAGCCACCACCACAGCACGCCGAGCAGCGCCCCGGACACCGCCACCACCACCGTGATCACAGCGGCCTGCCGTACCTCGGCCTTCAGGCCCGGTCCGTCCGGTTCGACCGGGGCGCCGTACCCGGGGTGCGTCAGGTGCGCGCCGGCCGGCGCCGGCTGTCCCTGGTGCGACGCGGACGAGTGTTCGTGGGGTGGCGGCGGAGGAGTCAGCGGTGCGGTCACCCTGCCATCGTGCCAGGCCCGGCTGTGCGCCGCGTCACCGGACGGCCGCCCGGCGGTACGCCCAGGTGGCGATGGCCAGCGAGACCACTCCGACCGCCCCGCACACCGCGAGGTCGGCGAGCACCAGGGCCCAGTCCGGATGCGCCGCGAACGTCCGTGCGAACGCTTCGACGCCGTACGTGGACGGCAGCAGGTCCCGGGCGAACCGCACCGCCTGCGGCAGCCGGTCGGCGGGCAGCACCCCGAGCAGCAGGGCCGCCGACATGCCGAGCTGGCCGAGGAGCGTGGCCAGTTCCGGCCGGGGCGCGAGCAGGCCCAGGGCCGCGCCCAGCCCGGCCAGCGCGGCACCGGCCAGCGGGATCACCGCGATCAGTACCCACAGGTGGGTGAGCGGCAGGCCGAACAGCAGGCAGCCGAACACGGCCGTGACCACGGTCCCCGGCACGGTGAAGGAGGCGTACGCGCCCGCCGCGCCGAGCACCACCGCGGCCGGCGGCACCGGGAGGGTGGCGTAGTGGTCGAGGCCGCCGCTGCCGCGCAGCTGGCCGAAGTACTGGGCCAGCAGGTTGAGCGCGACGAACGCCACCACCAGCACCGCCGAGCCGGCCACCACGGCCTGCGCCTCGTCGCCGCCGTCCACCACCCCGCGCATCAGGATCATGATGCCGACGGACTGGAAGGTGGCCACGAACAGCAGTGGGATGCGTGCGACCCGGGCCCGCGACAGCTGCGCCCGGTAGACGGCCGCCAGGGCGGGCCACAGCCGCGCCCGCGGGCCCAGCTCGGCCGCGGGCCCGGTCGTCTCGTCGGCGGCCAGCAGACCGCCCGGCAGGGCATCGGCGGGTACGACACTCACGTCGCGCTGCTCCTCTTCGCTCCGGCGGGCGTCCTGTTCGGTGGGTACGGACCCGGCGGCCGGTGTGCTCAACGCCGCCGGCTCCCGCACCCCGGTCGTCCTGGTGTTCACGCCCTCACCAGCCCCTGCCGGGCGGCGCCGCCCAGCGCCAGGTACACGTCCTCCAGGCTGGGCGTGGCCAGCGTGAAGTCGTCCAGCGCGGCGAAGGCGGCACCGCCGGTGACGGTGGCGACGACCGCGCGGGCCTCCTCGGGCGCCAGGCGCAGCGTCCAGCGGCGGCCCGACTCGGTGATGCGGTCGCGCAGCGCGGCCACCTCGGGCACGTGCAGCGGCGCGGCGTCGCGCCACACCAGGTCGACCCGGACCTCGCCGGCCACCTGCTCCTTCAGGCCGGCCGGTGAGTCGCAGGCGATGACCCGGCCGCGGTCCAGCACCGCCACCCGGTCCAGCACCGTCTCGGCCTCGATGACGTTGTGGGTGACCAGCAGCACGGTGGTGCCGTGCTCGGCGCGGCGCCGGTCGACGGCGGCCCAGACGGCCCGGCGGGCCACCGGGTCCATGCCGGTGGTCGGTTCGTCCAGGACCAGCAGCGGCCGCTCCCCGACCAGCGCGGTGGCGAAGCAGGCGAGGCGCCGCTGGCCGCCGGAGAGTTTCTTGAGCGGGCGGCCGGCGATCGGTGTGAGACCGAGTTCGTCGAGGACGTCGTCCCGCTCGGCCCGCGCCCGCCGTACCTCCAGGCCGCGCAGCCGGGCGGTGGTCTCGGCGGCGAGCGAGACCGTCAGCTCGTCCAGGGCGGTGGACTCCTGCCCGAGGTAGGCGAGGATGCGCGCGGCCCGCTCCGGGTGCCGGACGATGTCGTGGCCGAGGATGCGCACGGTGCCGGAGTCGGGCCGCATCAGCCCGGTCAGCTGCCGTACCAGGGTGGACTTGCCGGCTCCGTTCGGCCCGAGCAGGCCGAAGATCTCGCCGCGCGCGATGTCCAGCGTCACGTCGTCGGTGGCCCGGACCTCGGGGGTGGCCGGGGTGCCGCGCCGGCCGCGCAGCGCCGGATAGGTCTTGGTCAGCCCCCGCACCACGCACACGGCATCGCCACCGGGTCGAAGTGCCTGTGCCGCGCGCGTACTCACAAGGGACGAGACTAAGGGGTCCGCACCCCCGGGCCACGCCCGGGTCGGCCCACAGGGCCCGGTCCGACCGGGCTGTCACTCTCCCGCGGGGCTGTGCTCCACCGCCGTACGCACCCCGATCTCACGCCAGAAACCGGCCCGGATCGCGTACCGGTCGTGCTCGTCGATCTGGTCGTCCTTGTGCGCCAGCAGCCCGAAGCGGGCCGCGTAGCGCAGCAGCTCGCCGTCGACCCGGTGCGGGACCCGGGGGTACATGCCGGACAGCTTCTGGAGGTGGGCGGCCTGGTCGCCGAGGCGCTCCACCCACCGGCGGGCGAACACCTGTCCGACCTCGTAGGGGTCGCCGCCGACCGTGGTGATGTCCTCCTCGCGGTCGGCCCAGCGCTGTTCGGCGGTGGTGAGCTGGGCCAGCGTCGGCATGGAGGCGGCCTCGGGCGGCTCGGCGGCCGGCCGGTCGACCCAGCCCTTGTCGGAGGACCAGCGCAGGGTGGCGTTGGCGGGCGGCTGGGCGGGCCCCGGGCCGGGGGCACGCAGGGCGGCCAGGTCCTTGGGGGTGGGGACGCCCCTGGCGGCGGGGCCGCGGTCCTCGGTGCCGTTGCGGGCGGCGGTGCCGGGCGGGGCGGGGTGCGGGCGCTCCTCGGCGGGCCGCTCGGCCGCGGCGGCCAGCGCCGACTCGGGCAGCGGCGCGGAGAGGATCGCGGCGATCTCCGGGCGGGGCACCGGCGGCGGCGCGCACACCCCGGTCAGTTCCTTGGGGCGGACCGCCTTGGTGATCCAGGCGCGGTCCAGGACCCGGCGCTCGTCGGCCTCGGCGACCAGGTCCTCGGACTGGTTGTAGTCGCCGTCGGCGGCCTGCACGGCCCACAGGTGGACGGCTACGCCGTGCTCCTTGGCGGCCATCATGCCGGGCAGCAGGTCGCCGTCGCCGGTGACCAGGACCACGTCGGAACAGGCGCGGTTGCGGGCCAGTTCGGTCAGTTCGGCGTGCATGGCGGCGTCCACGCCCTTCTGCGCCCAGCGGCCGTCGCTGCGGGTCAGCGCGCCGAGCCGGACGGTGACCCGGGGCATCACGCGCAGCCTGCGGTGCTCGGGCTGCGGGACGCGGTCCGGGGCGCCGTCGAACCAGTAGATGCGCAGCAGGGGCTGTTCGGTGTCGGCCTGGGCGCGTTCGCGCAGTCCCTGGATGAGGGCGGCGTGATCGACGGTGATGCGGGAACGGGAGGGTTCCCCGGCGAGGAGACTGGCGGCGGCCCCCAGCAGATACCCGGCGTCCACCAGGACGATGCAGCGGTCCACGCTTTCCACCCTCTTTCCGGGAGGTTTGCTTCGGGCTTGCTTCGAGTCTGCCCGACCGCGCGGGGGTTAACGGTCGGAACTCGATCTTCGGCGTGGCGTTTGCGGCTCGGGACCCCCGATGAACCCTGTCACGGACGGTAATTGTCCAACATGCGTTCTTTATCGGCCTATGTGAATCTGGTCGCGGCCCTGGCCCCTAAATTCCCCGATGGAGGCACCGTCATGGCCAAGAACAAGAACAACCGTGACCGTAAGCAGCAGTCCCCGTCCGAGCGTACGCAGCAGGCGGACCGGCCCGCCGCGCAGTCCCGGGACGAGCAGCTCGCCCCGCCGCTGGCGAACACCGACTCCGCGGTCCGCGGCAAGCGGCAGAAGCGCTTCGGTCACAACTGACGTACGCGCGGCGCTGAATAAGCACCGAGGGGCGCATCCGATGCGGGATGCGCCCCTCGTGCCGTTGCCGTACGGCGCTGGTTCAGCCCGCCAGGCAGGACGGGCCCAGCAGTACCTTCAGGTCGCCGAAGAGCGCCGGGTCGGGCTTGACCCGGTGCCGGTCCAGGCGCAGCACGGTGGTCCTGGTCGGTCCCTGGAGCTTGATCCGGACCTCGCTGTCGCCCCTGTGGTGGGTGAGGATCTCGCCCAGGCGGCTGACCATCGGCGGGGTGACCCTGGTCGCCGGGATGGTGAGCACCACGGGCGCGTTGGTGCCCGCGTTGGACAGGTCGGGGACCTGGAGCTCCATCGCCACCAGCCGGGGCACATCCTCGCGCTTGTCGAGCCGGCCCTTGACGAACACCACGGCGTCCTCGACCAGTTGGGTCGACACGAGCTGGTAGGTCGCCGGGAAGAACATGCACTCCAGGGAACCGGCGAGGTCCTCCACGGTGGCGATCGCCCAGGCGTTGCCCTGCTTGGTCATCTTGCGCTGGAGGCCGGAGATGATGCCGCCGATGGTGACCACCGCGCCGTCCCCGAAGTCGCCGCCGGTGAGCTGGGAGATGCCCGCGTCGGCCTTGTCGGACAGCACGTGCTCCAGGCCGAAGAGCGGGTGGTCGGAGACGTAGAGGCCGAGCATCTCGCGCTCCTGGGCGAGCAGGTAGGTCTTGTCCCACTCGTCGGTGGAGAACTCCACGTCCAGGCCGAAGCCGGGCTCGTCGGTCTGCTCGTCGCCCATGCCGCCGAACAGGTCGAACTGGCCCTCGGCCTCCTTGCGCTTGACCGCGACCACGTTGTCGATCATCGGTTCGTACTGCGCGGTCAGGCCCTTGCGGGTGTGGCCCATCTCGTCGAAGGCGCCGGCCTTGATCAGCGACTCCGTGGTCCGCTTGTTGCAGACCACCGCCTCGACCTTGTCCAGGTAGTCCGGGAAGGAGGCGTACTTGCCCTTCGCCTTGCGGCTGCGGATGATCGACTCGACCACGTTGGTGCCCACGTTGCGCACCGCGGAGAGGCCGAAGAGGATCACGTCGTCGCCCTGGGCGGCGAAGTTGGACATCGACTCGTTGACGTTGGGCGGCAGCACCTTGATGCCCATGCGCCGGCACTCGTTGAGGTAGACCGCAGACTTGTCCTTGTCGTCCTTGACCGAGGTGAGCAGCGCGGCCATGTACTCGGCCGGGTAGTTGGCCTTCAGGTAGCCGGTCCAGTACGAGACCAGGCCGTACGCGGCCGAGTGCGCCTTGTTGAAGGCGTAGCCGGCGAACGGGACCAGCACGTCCCACAGGGCCTGGATCGCCTCGTCGCTGTAGCCGTTCTTGCGGGCGCCGGCCTGGAAGAGGACGAAGTTCTTGGCCAGTTCGTCGGGCTTCTTCTTGCCCATCACGCGGCGCAGGATGTCGGCCTCGCCCAGCGAGTACCCGGCGATGATCTGCGCGGCCTTCTGCACCTGCTCCTGGTAGACGATCAGGCCGTAGGTGACGGACAGGACCTCCTGGAGGGGCTCCTCCAGCTCCTTGTGGATCGGAGTGATCTCCTGGAGGCCGTTCTTGCGCAGCGCGTAGTTGGTGTGCGAGTCCATTCCCATCGGGCCCGGCCGGTACAGGGCGGAGACGGCGGAGATGTCCTCGAAGTTGTCGGGCTTCATCAGCCGCAGCAGCGAGCGCATCGGGCCGCCGTCGAACTGGAAGACGCCGAGGGTGTCGCCGCGCTGGAGCAGTTCGAAGGTCGTGGGGTCGTCCAGCGGCAGGGAGAGCAGGTCGAGGTCGACGCCCTTGTTGGACTTCACCATCTTGACGGCGTCGTCCATGATCGTCAGGTTGCGCAGGCCGAGGAAGTCCATCTTCAGCAGGCCGAGCGACTCGCACTGCGGGTAGTCCCACTGCGTGATGGTCACGCCGTCGGTGTGCCGCACCCAGATCGGGGCGTGGTCGACGATCGGCTCGCTGGACATGATCACACCGGCCGCGTGCACGCCCATCTGCCGGACCAGGCCCTCGACGCCCTTGGCGGTGTCGATGACCTTCTTGACGTCCGGCTCGTTCTCGTACATCGAGCGGATCTCGCCGGCCTCGCTGTACCGGGGGTGGCTGGGATCCGTGATGCCGTTCAGGTCGATGCCCTTGCCGAGCACGTCGGCGGGCATCGCCTTGGTGAGCCGGTCGCCCATCGCGTACGGGTAGCCCAGCACCCGCGCGGAGTCCTTGATGGCGTTCTTCGCCTTGATCTTGCCGTAGGTGCCGATCATGGCGACCTTGTCGGCGCCGTACTTCTCCGTCACGTACCTGATCACCTCGACGCGCCGACGCTCGTCGAAGTCGATGTCGACGTCGGGCATGGAGACGCGCTCGGGGTTGAGGAACCGCTCGAAGATCAGGCCGTGCGGGATCGGGTCGAGGTCGGTGATGCCCATCGCGTACGCCACGATCGAGCCGGCCGCGGATCCGCGGCCGGGGCCGACCGCGATGCCCTGGTTCTTCGCCCACATGATGAAGTCGGCGACGACCAGGAAGTAGCCCGGGAACCCCATCTGGATGATGACGTCCATCTCGTACTCGGCCTGCTTCTGCCGGTCCTCGGGGACGCCGCCGGGGAAGCGGCGCTCCATGCCGCGCCGGACCTCCTCCTGGAACCAGGTGACCTCGGTGAAGCCGTCCGGGATGTCGAACTTGGGCATCAGGTCGCGCTTTTCGAACATGCCCGTGGTGTCGACCATCTCGGCGACCAGCAGCGTGTTGGCGCAGCCCTGCTGCCAGGCGTCCGAGGAGTCGATGGCGTACATCTCCTCGGTGGACTTCAGGTAGTAGCCGGTGCCGTCGAACTTGAAGCGGTCGGGGTCGGAGAGGTTCTTGCCGGTCTGGATGCACAGCAGCGCGTCGTGGGCGATCGCCTCGTGCGCGTACGTGTAGTGCGAGTCGTTGGTGACCAGCGGCGGGATGCCGAGCTTCTTGCCGATCTCCAGCAGGCCGTCGCGGACCCGGTGCTCGATGTCGATGCCGTGGTCCATCAGCTCCAGGAAGTACCGGTCCTTGCCGAAGATGTCCTGGTAGTCGGCGGCGGCCTTGAGCGCCTCGTCGTACTGGCCGAGGCGCAGCCGGGTCTGGAGCTCGCCGGAGGGGCAGCCGGTGGAGGCGACGATCCCCTCGGACCACTGGGCGATGGTCTCCTTGTCCATCCGGGGCCACTTCTGGAGCCAGCCCTCGGCGTAGGCGTCGGAGGAGAGCTTGAAGAGGTTGTGCAGGCCGGTGCTGTTCACCGCCCACATCGTCTTGTGCGTGTATCCGCCGGAACCGGAGACGTCGTCCCGCTTCTGGTGCGGCTGGCCCCACTGGATCTTGCGCTTGTTGCGCCGCGACTCGGGCGCCACGTACGCCTCGATGCCGATGATCGGGGTGACGCCGGCCTTCTGCGCCGTGTGGAAGAAGTCGTACGCCCCGTGCAGGTTGCCGTGGTCGGACATGGCCACGTGTGTCATGCCCATGTTGTTGCAGGCCTCGAACATGTCCTTCAGCCGCGCGGCACCGTCCAGCAGCGAGTACTGGGTGTGGACGTGCAGGTGCGTGAACGGCGGCTTGGACACGTTCGGCCTCCTGGGGGAGCTCAGGGTGACGGGCGGGTGACGGGCTCCGGGCAGTCCGGGGAGTCAGCGTCGAAGTCTATGCCTCGGGACTGACACTCCGGGGCCCCGTCCGCGTACCTTCGGGCGAGGCGTCGCGCGGGCACTCCCACGCGCCGCCGCACGTTGGTCCGGACGGAAGATCCGATCCGGACAGCACGCCAGATCACGCACCGTCTGCACCAGGAGGCACCCCGCGATGTCGGTCCCGCAGCTCAGCGACGAGCACCGCGACGAGGAGATCCTCGCCGTCTTCGCCACCGCCTTCGGCGACCTCCTGGCCGCCGACCCGGCCGCGTTCCGGGTGAAGTTCCGCAAGATGGCGGCCTCGGCCTTCGCCTTCTACCGGGGCACCGCCGCGCTGTTCTACCGAGACCTGGACGCCGCCGACCACGAGGGCAGCGACCGCGGCCCGTACCTGGACGAGCGCACCAGCCGGGTGTGGATCCACGGCGACCTGCACGCGGAGAACTTCGGCACGTACATGGACTCCACCGGCCGGCTGATCTTCAACGTCAACGACTTCGACGAGGCGTACGTCGGCCCCTTCACCTGGGACCTGAAGCGCTTCGCGGCGTCCATCGCGCTGATCGGGTACGCCAAGGCGCTCAGCGACGAGCAGATCACCGAGCTGGTGACGGTGTACGCGACCGCCTACCGCGAGCGGATCCGCGCCCTGGCCACCGGCGCCAAGCGCGACGAGGTGCCGCCGTTCACCCTGGACACCGCCCAGGGACCGCTGCTCGACGCGTTGCGCGACGCCCGCTCGCTGACCCGGTTCGCGCTGCTGGACTCGATGACGGAGATCCGGGACTTCGAGCGCCGCTTCGCGCCCGGCGGCGGCAGCGTCGAGCTGGACGCGGCCACCCGCTACAAGGTGCTGGCCGCCTTCGACGGCTATCTGGAGACCCTCCCGGAGTCGTCCCTGACCCGCCCGGACTCCTACCGGGTCAAGGACGTGGTCGGCCGCCGGGGCATCGGCATCGGCTCGGCCGGGCTGCCGTCGTACAACATCCTGCTCGAGGGCAACAGCGACGCCCTGGAGAACGACGTGGTCATCTACATCAAGCAGGCCCAGACCCCGGCCGTCTCCCGGCACATCACCGACCAGGCGATCCGCGACTACTTCCAGCACGAGGGGCACCGCACGGTGATCTCCCAGCGCGCCCTCCAGGCGCACGCCGACCCGTGGCTGGGCTGGACCGAGCTGGACGGCGCGGGGCAGCTGGTCGCCGAGATCTCGCCGTACGCGGTCGACCTGGACTGGAGCGACATCGACGACCCGGAGGAGATCGCCGAGGTCGTCGCGGACCTCGGCCGGGCCACCGCCGCGATGCACGCGGCGGCCGACGACCAGTCCGGCGAGTCCCTGGTGCCGTTCTCCACCGAGCGGGCCATCGACGCGGCGATCGCCGCCGACGAGGACGGCTTCGCGCCCCTGCTGGTCGACTTCGCGCACGCCTACGGGGCACGCGCGCGCGGCGACCACCAGATCTTCGTCGACCTGTTCCGCAACGGCCGGATCCCCGGCCTGTGACTCACAGCCACCCTTTAGGGTTCCTTTACCGGAGCCCGTGACACACTCTCTACGCCATGGACATATCCGGAACCCCGCTCAGAGCCGTTCGCGCGGCGCTGTTCACGGCACTCGTCGTGACCCTCAGCACCGCGTCGCACGTGCTGCTGTCCGGGGTCCCGCTGCCGCTGCCCACGGTGGCCCTGGTCGGGGCCGGGGTGTTCCTCATCGCGTACGCCCTGGCAGGGCGGGAGCGCTCCTACGGGCGGATCGCCGCCCTGCTGATCCCGCTCGAACTGGCCGCCGACACGGTCTTCACCACCGGCCAGCACGTCTGCTACGGCCCGGCGGGCGGCCCCGTCGCGGGTCCGCTGCGCTCGGTCGGCCTCGACGTGCTGTGCGGCGACGGCACCGCGCTGCGCGCCGACGCGGCCAACCCGCTGACCCAGGTGACCGGGGCCGGCACCGACCGGCTCGCGGCCCTGCTCGCGCACGCCGCCCCCGGCACCTCCTGGCTGCTGCTGGCCGCGCACATCGGCGTCGGCCTGCTCGCCGCCGGGTGGCTGCGGCACGGCGAGCGCGCGCTGGCCCAGCTGCTGCGGGCGGCCACCGCCACCACGTTCCGGCCGCTGCTGCTGGCCTTCGCGGCGGTCGCCGTCCGCCCGGTTCCGGCCCCGCGCCGGCCGGCGCCCCCGGTCCGCCGCACCGCCACCGCCCGCGACCGCGTCCTCGCCCACTCCCTGGGACGACGCGGACCGCCGCGCCCGGCCGTCTTCGCCTGACCGCGATCCCGGCCGAGCACCGGCAGTCCCCCTTACCCAGCCCCGCACACACGCGTGTGCGCCTCCCACGGAGTCACCCCACCATGAGCAAGCGAAACAGCCAGCAGCAGAAGACGGCCGCCCGTGAGCGGCTGCGCCAGGAGCGCGAGCGCCAGGCCAAGCGCGACAAGGCCAAGCGGCAGATCATCGTCGCCTGCTCCATAGTCGGCGTCCTCGCGATAGCCGGCGGCATCGGCTACGCCGTCGTGCAGGCCAACCAGCCCTCGCACTGGGAGACGGTGGCCGACGAGACGAAGATCGTCGCCCCGGCCAACACCACGGGCAAGAACGGCACCACCGTCGTCATCGGCGAGGACAGCGCCAAGAAGACCCTGAAGGTCTACGAGGACCCGCGCTGCCCCGTCTGCGCCGCGTTCGAGCAGGCGGCCGGCTCGACCCTGGAGAAGGACGTCGAGGACGGCAAGTACAAGGTCCAGTACATCGGCGGCACCTTCCTCGACGGCGACACCGAGGAGGACGGCAAGCTGGAGGTCGGCTCGAACGGCGAGGGCTCCAAGAACGCGCTGAGCGCGATGGGCGCCGCGCTGAACGTGAGCCCGGAGGCGTTCCTGAAGTACAAGTCGGCCCTCTACTCGACCAAGTACCACCCCGAGGAGACCGACGACAAGTTCAAGGACGACAGCTACCTGATCAAGGTCGCCGACACCATTCCGGCGCTGAAGGACAACACCAAGTTCCAGAACGCCGTGAAGAAGGGCACCTACGACGCCTGGGCGCTGGCCATGTCCAACACCTTCAACACGAACAAGGACGGGGTCACCGGCACCCCGAGCTTCGTGATGGACGGCAAGCAGCTCCAGACCTCCGACGGCAACGCGCCGATGACCGCCGAGGACTTCACCTCGGTGGTCGGGGCCGCCCTGAAGTGACCCCGGCGACGTGACGCCGAAGAGCGGGTGAACTTTCGCGGTTCACCCGCCCTTGGGGCCTACCGGTCAGTAGCCTGACCGCCCGTGACCAGCCGATTCAGCACCGCACCGAACGCGCCGAGCCGCCGTACGGTCGTCAGGGCAGCCGCCGGCGGCGCCGTCCTGGCCGCCCCGCTCGCCGCCGCCCGGCCCGCCGGGGCCGCCGACGCCGCCCCCGCCTTCCTGCACGGCGTCGCCTCCGGCGACCCCCTGCCCGACGGGATCCTGCTGTGGACCAGGGTGACACCCGTCCCCGAAGCCGTACCGGGCTCCGGGACCGGCCCGGACACCCCGGTCGGCTGGACCGTCGCCACCGACCGGGCGCTGACGGACGTCGTCGCCCGGGGTTCCGTCACCGCGCGCGCCGCCGCCGACCACACCGTCAAGGCCGACGTCCGCGGCCTGGCCCCGGCCACCGACTACTTCTTCGGCTTCACCGCCGGCGGCACCGACTCCCCCGTCGGCCGCACCCGCACCGCGCCCGCCGCCGACGCGGCCGTGCCCGGCCTGCGGTTCGGCGTGGTCTCCTGTGCCAACTGGGAGGCCGGGCACTTCTCCGCCTACCGCCACCTCGCGGCCCGCGGCGACCTGGACGCCTGGCTGCACCTGGGCGACTACATCTACGAGTACGGCACCGGCGAGTACGGCACCCGGGGCACCGTCGTACGCCCCACCGCGCCCGCGCACGAGATCCGCACCCTCGCCGACTACCGCGTCCGGCACGCCCTGCACAAGACCGACCCCGACCTCAGGGCGCTGCACGCGACGGCGCCGGTGGTCGCGATCTGGGACGACCACGAGTTCGCCAACGACACCTGGTCCGGCGGCGCGGAGAACCACACCGAGGCCACCGAGGGCGCCTGGTCCGCGCGGCAGGCCGCCGCCAAGCAGGCGTACTTCGAGTGGATGCCGGTCCGCCCGGCGCTGGCCGGCACCACCTACCGCCGGCTGCGCTTCGGCAAACTCGCCGACCTGTCCCTGCTCGACCTGCGCAGCTACCGCTCCCAGCAGGCCGCGCTCGGCACCGGCGACGTCGACGACCCCGGGCGCACGCTGACCGGCCGGGCCCAGCTCGACTGGCTCAAGGCCGGGCTGACCGCCTCCGACACCACCTGGCGGCTGGTCGGCAACTCGGTGATGATCTCGCCGTTCGCGATCGGCGCGCTCTCCGCCGAGCTGCTGAGGCCGCTGGCCGAGCTGCTCGGGCTGCCGAAGGAGGGCCTCGCCCTCAACCCCGACCAGTGGGACGGCTACACCGACGACCGCCGCGAACTCCTCGCCCACCTGCGCGCGCACGCCGTCCGCAACACCGTCTTCCTGACCGGCGACATCCACATGGCCTGGGCCAACGACGTGCCGGTCGACGCCGGGACCTACCCGCTGTCCGCCTCCGCGGCCACCGAGTTCGTCGTCACCTCGGTGACCTCCGACAACCTCGACGACCTGGTGAACGTCTCCGAGGGCACGGTCTGCGCGCTCGCCGAACCGCTGATCCGGGCGGCCAACCGGCACGTCCACTGGGTCGACACCGACCGGCACGGCTACGGGGTGCTGGACATCACCGCCGAGCGGGCGCAGATGGACTACTACGTGCTCTCCGACCGCACCGACCCGGCCGCCACCGCCGCCTGGGCCCGCTCGTACCGCACCCGCAGCGGCACCCAGCGGGTCGAGCGCGGCTACGACCCGGTCTGAGCGCCGTCCTGCTGGAGCGAGCCGAGGAAGCCGAGCGCCGTCCGCCAGGTGGCCTCGGCGGCCTCCGCGTCGTAGTCGGGCAGGTCCGGGTCGGTGTAGAGGTGGCCGGCTCCCGCGTACCGGTAGACCTCCACATCGGCGCCGGCCCGGCCCATCTGGAGGTACCAGGCGCTGAGCCAGTCGTCGGTCTCGAACGGGTCGGGCTCGGCGACGTGCAACTGCACCGGCAGGTCGTCCACCGCGGCGTTGGGCGCGATGTCCGAGGTGCCGTGCAGGAGCAGCAGGCCGCGCGCCCGGTGGTCGCCGAGGGCCAGGGTCTGCGCGACGGACGCGCCGAGCGAGAACCCGGCGTACACCAGGCCCCGCTCCGAGTACGGGGCGGCGGCCAGCACGGCGCGCTTCAGCAGTTCCTCCCTGCCGATGCCGTCGTTGTGCTCCATCCCCTCCTCCACCGTGTCGAACGTGCGTCCCTCGAAGAGGTCGGGCGTCCACACCTGGTGACCGGCGCCGCGCAGCCGGTCGGCGGCCTGCCGCACCGCGGGCCGAAGACCGAAGGTCGAGTGAAAGAGCACGATGTTCATGGGCCCATCGTGCCAGCAGGGTCTGACATCTCACACATGCCGGCCAGGGGCCACATGTTCAGGTCCGCCGCTGCCGGTTACGTTCCTGGGATGGAGACCATACTCCGCCCGCTGATCGTGGTCGGCGGCTCGGTGCTGTTGACGCTGGTCATCGGCTGGGCCACCGACCGACTGCTGCGCAAGGCCGACGACCGGCACCACGAGACGCCCCTGTGGGGGCTGCTGCGCCGCGCCCGCATCCCCTACCAGCTGCTGCTCTGCGCGGCGCTGCTGAGAGGGTCGTACGTCGAGGCCCGGGTCTTCCCCGCACACCGGGCGCTGATCGGGCACATCCTCACCCTGGTGCTGATCGGCTCGGCCGCCTGGCTGGTGGTGCGGATCGCCGGGGCGATCGTGGAGACGTCGTACTCCAGCTACGCCCAGGCCCGCGCCCAGCGCGACCCGGCCCGGGTGCGGCGGGTGCGCACCCAGGTGTCGCTGATCATGCGGGTGGTGGCCGCGGTGGTCGGCGTGGTGGCGGTGGCGTCGATGCTGCTGACGTTCAAGGAGATGCGCACGGCCGGCGCCTCGCTGCTGGCCTCGGCCGGAGTGCTCGGCATCGTGGCCGGCATCGCCGCGCAGTCCACGCTGAGCAACATGTTCGCCGGGTTCCAGATCGCGTTCGGCGACATGGTGCGGATCGGCGACACGGTGGTGGTGGACGGCGAGTGGGGCACGGTCGAGGAGATCACGCTGACCTTCCTGACCGTGCGCACCTGGGACGAGCGGCGCATCACCATGCCGGTGTCGTACTTCACGTCCAAGCCGTTCGAGAACTGGTCCCGCGGCACCCCGCAGATGACCGGCACCGTCTTCTGGTACCTGGACCACACCGCCCCGGTGGACGCGATGCGCGAGAAGCTCCGCGACATCCTGCGCCAGTGCCCGGCCTGGGACGGCCGCGCCTACAACCTGACCGTCACCGACACCACCCCCAACACCATGCAGGTGCGGGCGCTGGTGACGGCGAAGGACGCGGACGACATCTGGACGGTACGGGTGGAGGTGCGCGAGCAGATGATCCGCTGGCTGGCCGACCGGCACCCGTACGCCCTGCCCCGGGTCAACACGGCCGACGCGGCCCCGCCGCCCGGCCGGGACATCCTGCGCAAGCCCTCCGCCGACGGAGCGGCGCGCCGCCTCCCCCACCAGCCCACCCGGGGCGCACCCCACTGACAACGGGCGGCCGGGCAACGCCCCAAGGGGCGCGGGGCCGTATCGACATGCGGCTCCGCCGCGTGGGCGCGACCAGCCCCCGCGCACCCGCACCGGACAACCACGCCCAAGCCCCCCCCAGCCGCCCCCTCCTAACGCAGACTCCGCACATCCAGATGCCGCAGCACCCGGTCGACGATCTCCGGATCGGCGCCCGGTTCGCTGCGCGCGGCCAGCACCTCGTGCCGGGCGGCGCTCAGCATCTCGCCCTGGATGCGGCGCACCCGCTTGATCCGCCGCGCCCGCTGCTGCTGCGCCTCGCGCCGTTCCTCGTCGCCGATCTCGGGGCTGATCCGTATCCCGATGTCGAAGGCGCGGCGCAGCATCTGCTCGGTCAGCTCCTCGGGGAGTTCCTCGACCGTCTCGATCTCCCGCAGCCGCTGCCGGGCCGCCTTGGCCGCGCGCCGGGCGAGGTTGCGCTCGAACTCCTTCTCCTGCTCGGTGTCGGCCCGCACCCCGAGCCGTCCGACCAGCCAGGGCAGGGTCAGCCCCTGGAGCAGCAGGGTCACCAGGATCACCCCGAACGCGATGAAGATGAGCTCCTCGCGGTGCGGGAAGGGCGCCCCGTCGTCCGTCTCCAGCGGGATCGCGAGCGCCAGCGCCACCGAGGCCACTCCGCGCATCCCGGCCCACCACATGACGACGGTCTCCCTGAGGCTCATCGGGATGTCCTCGTCGCGGTCCCGCTGCGCGTGCAGCCGCTTGGTCAGCCAGGTGGCCGGCAGCAGCCACACCAGCCGGACCAGGATCACCACCCCCACCACGGCCCCCGCCCAGCCCAGCAGCTCCGCCCAGTGCCCGGACGCGGTCCGCACCGCGTTGTGCAGTTCGAGCCCGATCAGCCCGAAGGCGACCCCGGTGACCAGGGTGTCCACCACGTCCCAGACGGTGTGCCCGGCCAGCCGGGTCAGCACGTCGTCGGCGTCGGAGGCGTACTCGGCGAGGAACATCGCGGTGGTCAGCACGGCCAGCACCCCGGAGCCGTGCAGTTCCTCGGCCAGCACGTAGGAGGCGTACGGCACCAGCAGCGTCAGCCCGATCTGGAGGGTGGCGTCGCCCAGCAGGTCGAGCAGTCTGTAGGCGCCCCAGCCCAGCGCCAGGCCGACGGCGACGGCGACCACGGCGGACAGCACCAGGTCGAGCCCGGCCGACCAGGGCGAGAAGGTGCCGCCGACGGCCGCGGCGATGGCCACGTGGTACAGCACGATCGCCGTGACGTCGTTGAACAGCCCCTCGCCCTCCAGGATGGACACCAGCCGGCGGGGCAGCCCGAGCTGCCCGGCGACGGCGGTGGCGGCGACCGGGTCGGGCGGCGCGACCAGCGCCCCGAGCGCGAAGGCGGCGGCGAGGCCGAGGCCCGGCACGATCGTGTGGGCGACGGCCGCCACGCAGGTCATGGTGACGAAGACCAGCGCGACGGCCAGCAGGAAGATGGGCCGCTTGTTGGCCGCGAACTGCCGCCAGGAGGTGCGCCGCACCGCCGCGTACAGCAGCGGCGGCAGCAGGGCGGGCAGGATGAGGTCGGGCGGGATGTCGACGTTGGGCACGAAGTCGAGCAGCGCCAGCACGATGCCGAGCACCGTCATCAGCACCGGCGCCGGCAGCCCGAACCGGTCCCCGACCGGGACGCTCAGCAGGGCCCCGAGCAACAGCACGAACAACAGGGCCAACTGATCCACGGTCAGCGCTCCGGTGGGGTCTCGGCGATCACTGGGCAGGCTTCCACCCTGCCACTTCGCCTGCCCCACCGGCCCCCGGGAAACCTCAGGTCACAGAACGCGTCGCATCGCGCGGTGCGGTATCCCCGCGTCCGGGAACTCCGGTCCGTACGCCTCGTAGCCGAGCCGCTGGTAGAAACCGAGGGCGTGGGTCTGCGCGTGCAGGTCCACCGCGGTGAGCCCGCGCGCCCGCGCCGCGTCCTCGATCGCCCGCACCAGCGCGGCCCCGACGCCCAGCCCGCGGGCCGCCCGGGTCACCGCGAGCCGCCCCAGCGAGCCCACGCCCGCGTCCCCGTTGGTCCGGCCGGCCGCCGCCGCGCCGTGCAGCAGCCGCCCGGTGCCGAGCGGCACCCCGTCCGCGCGGACCGCCAGGACGTGCACGGCCACGGCGTCGTGGGCGTCGTACTCGAGGTCCTCGTCGACCCCCTGCTCGGCGACGAAGACCTCCTTGCGCACCGCGAAGCACGCCTCCCGGTCGGCCAGGTCCTCGGCGACGCGTATCTCATGCACCGGGCTCATGCGTAGGTCTCCTCCCGGACCCGGTCCAGCGCCTGCTGGAGGTCGTCCGGGTAGTCGCTGGCGAACTCCGCCCAGTCGCCGGTGCCGGGGTGCTCGAAGCCGAGCCGGACGGCGTGCAGCCACTGCCGGGTCAGCCCCAGCCGCTTGCCGAGGGTGGGGTCGGCGCCGTAGGTCAGGTCGCCGACGCAGGGGTGGCGGTGGGCCGCCATGTGGACGCGGATCTGGTGGGTGCGGCCGGTTTCCAGCTTCACGTCGAGCAGGGAGGCCGCGCGGAACGCCTCGATCAGGTCGTAGTGGGTCACGCTCGGCTTGCCCTCGGCGGTGACCGCCCACTTGTAGTCGTGCTGCGGGTGGCGGCCGATGGGGGCGTCGATGGTGCCGCTGGTCGGGTCGGGGTGGCCCTGCACCAGCGTGTGGTAGCGCTTGTCGACCGTGCGCTCCTTGAACTGGCGCTTGAGCGAGGTGTACGCGCGCTCCGACTTGGCGACCGCCATCAGCCCCGAGGTGCCGACGTCGAGGCGGTGCACGATGCCCTGCCGCTCGGCGGCGCCGGAGGTGGAGATCCGGTACCCGGCGGCGGCCAGGCCACCGATCACGGTCGGGCCGGACCAGCCGGGCGACGGGTGGGCGGCCACCCCGACCGGCTTGACGATCACGACCACGTCCTCGTCGTCGTACACGATCTCCATGCCCTCGACCGGCTCGGCGACCACCTGGACCGGCGCCGGCGCCTGCGGCATCTCGACCTCCAGCCAGGCGCCGCCGTGCACCCGCTCGGACTTCCCGACCACCGCGCCGTCGACCGCCACCTTCCCCGCCGCCGCCAGCTCGGCGGCCTTGGTACGGGAGAAGCCGAACATGCGGGAGATGGCGGCGTCGACGCGCTCGCCCTCCAGGCCGTCGGGCACGGGCAGGGTACGGATCTCGGGAAGCGTGCTCACCCGGTCGAGTATGCCGGACGGCACCGACACCGCCGTACGCGCTCAGTCCCGGTGGACGGTTCCGTCCGGGTCCAGGCCCCGGAAGGACAGCAGCACGATCAGGATGCCGCCGCACACGATCGCCGAGTCGGCGAGGTTGAAGACGGCGAAGTGCTTGGGGGCGATGAAGTCCACCACCGCGCCCTCGAAGACGCCGGGCGCGCGGAAGATCCGGTCGGTGAGGTTGCCGAGCGCGCCGCCGAGCAGCAGGCCGAGCGCGATCGCCCAGGGCAGGCTGTAGAGCTTGCGGGCGAGCCGGGCGATCACGACGATCACCGCCGCCGCGATCACCGTGAAGATCACCGTGAACGCCTCGCCGAAGCCGAAGGCGGCCCCCGCGTTGCGGATCGCCTCGAACCGCAGCCAGTCCCCGACGATCTCGATCGGCTCGTGGTGCTCCAGCTTCGCCACCACGAGCATCTTGCTGACCAGGTCCAGGGCGTACGCGCAGACGGCCACCGCGAACAGCACGGCGATCCGGCGCCTGCCCCGGGGCCGCTCGGCACCGGCGGCCTCCTGCTGCCCGTCCGCCGCCGCGTCCGGGGTGTCCGGCGTACCGATGATGCGCTCCGCCTCTGCCACGTGAGTCCCTCGACCTAGTTTCCGACTGAGCACGAGGGTACGGCACCGCTCAGCGGCGCTCCTGCTTCTGCTTGCACTCCACGCACAGGGTGGCCCGGGGGAACGCCTGCATCCGGGCCTTGCCGATCGGCTCGCCGCAGTTCTCGCACAGTCCGTAGGTGCCCGCGTCCAGCCGTTCCAGCGCGTGCGCGGTCTGGGTGAGCATCTCGCGCGCGTTGGCCGCCAGCGCCAGCTCGTGCTCGCGCGTGATGTTCTTGGTGCCGGTGTCCGCCTCGTCCTGCCCGGCGCCGTCCCCGGAGTCCCGCATCAGGCCCTGCAACGCCCGTTCGGAGGCGTCCAGCTCGGCGCGGAGCCGGGTCTCCTCGGACTGGAGCTCCCCGCGCGCCGCCTCGACCTCCTCCGGGGTCCACGGGTCCTCGCCGGGGCGTACCGCGAGGTCCCCGGGTTCCACCACGCCGCCCCGCGCCTTCGGTACGGCCGTCTTGGCCGCCGTGGCCGTGCCAGGAGTCTTCTTCGCAACCACCGTCGTGGCTCCCGTCTGCTCCGCGGCCTCGGCCGCACCCGCCTTCTTGGCCGTGCCCTTCTTGGCCGTGCCCTTCTCGGCCGTGCTCTTCCCGGCGGCGGTCTGCTTCGCGGCCGCCTTCCGCGGAGCGGTCCGCTCGCCCGGCGTCTTGCCCGCCGCGGTCTTTCCCGCCGCGGTCTTCTTCGCCACCATGCCGCGGCCCCTTCACAAACGGTGATCACGCACGCGAATCGTGCTGGGACGATAAATCGACTTCCGCTCCGCGGCAACGGGGCGCACCGCCCCGCGCGACCGACCTGCATCCGTTGTGCCCAGCTCCCCGCCAGGTATGCCGGTGCCGGAAACCGGTGGGCCGCTGTCCGCCGGGCGCCGTACACTGGGCGGAGCGAAAAGCGTGGATGGGGACGAGTAGCGGCGTGAGCGGCCCAGAGCGACCCGGGGACGGTGGGAGCCCGGGGGCGAGCGCGACGTGAAGATCACCCCGGAGCCGCCGGAAGAAAGCCCCCGAGGGGCCAGTAGAACCGGCCGCGACCCCAATGAGGGGGCTCACCGGCGCACAGGGCGCACGGGAGCCAAGGAGGGTGGTACCGCGGGGGCCCAGCGCTCTCGTCCCTCCGACGGAAGCAGCACGTCCGCCGGAGGAAGTCCGTTGACTACGCAGCCGCAGTACCGCCAGGTACCCGCCCAGGTCGACCTGCCCGCACTCGAACACGCGGTGCTCGATTTCTGGCACGAGCAGAAGATCTTCGCCAAGAGCCTGGAGCAGTCCGAGGGCCGCCCCGAATGGGTGTTCTACGAGGGTCCGCCCACCGCCAACGGCATGCCCGGCGCCCACCACATCGAGGCCCGCGTCTTCAAGGACGTCTTCCCGCGCTTTCGCACCATGCGCGGCTACCACGTGGCCCGCAAGGCCGGCTGGGACTGCCACGGCCTGCCGGTGGAGCTGGCGGTCGAGAAGGAGCTGGGCTTCAGCGGCAAGCCGGACATCGAGGCGTACGGCATCGCGGAGTTCAACGCCAGGTGCCGCGAGTCGGTGACCCGCCACACGGACGCCTTCACCGAGCTGACCACCCGCATGGGCTACTGGGTCGACCTGGACGACGCGTACCGCACGATGGACCCGGAGTACGTCGAGTCCGTCTGGTGGTCGCTGAAGGAGATCTTCAACAAGGGCCTGCTGGTCCAGGACCACCGGGTCGCCCCCTGGTGCCCGCGCTGCGGCACCGGCCTGTCCGACCACGAGCTGGCCCAGGGCTACGAGACGGTCGTCGACCCGTCGGTCTACGTCCGCTTCCCGCTGACCTCCGGCCCGCTGGCCGGCGAGGCGGCGCTGCTGGTGTGGACGACCACGCCGTGGACGCTGGTCTCGAACACGGCGGTCGCCGCCCATCCCGAGGTCACCTACGTCGTCGCGACGAACGGCGCGGAGAAGGTGGTCGTCGCCGCTCCCCTCGTGGCGAAGTCCCTCGGCGAGGGCTGGGAGACCACCGGCCAGACCTTCACCGGCGCCGAGATGGAACGCTGGACCTACCGGCGGCCCTTCGAGCTGGTCGAGTTCACCGAGCCGGCCCACTTCGTGGTCAACGCCGACTACGTCACCACCGAGGACGGCACCGGTCTGGTCCACCAGTCCCCCGCCTTCGGTGAGGACGACTTCAAGGTCTGCCGCTCCTACGGCCTGCCGGTGGTCAACCCGGTCCGCCCCGACGGCACCTTCGAGGAGGGCCTCGACCTCGTCGGCGGCGTCTTCTTCAAGAAGGCCGACGAACAGCTCACCGAGGACCTCTCCGCCCGCGGCCTGCTCTTCAGGCACACCCCGTACGAGCACAGCTACCCGCACTGCTGGCGCTGCCACACCGCGCTGCTCTACTACGCGCAGCCCTCCTGGTACATCCGCACCACGCAGATCAAGGACCGGCTCCTCGAGGAGAACGAGAAGACCAACTGGTTCCCGGACTCCGTCAAGCACGGCCGCTACGGCGACTGGCTCGACAACAACATCGACTGGGCCCTGTCCCGCAACCGCTACTGGGGCACCCCGCTGCCGATCTGGCGCTGCGCGGACGACCACCTCACGGTCGCCGGCTCCCGCGCGGAGCTGACCGAGCTGTCCGGCACCGACCAGTCGGCCCTGGACCCGCACCGCCCCTACATCGACGACGTCACCTTCCCGTGCCCCCGGTGCGCGAAGCCGGCCACCCGCGTGCCGGAGGTCATCGACGCCTGGTACGACTCGGGTTCGATGCCGTTCGCGCAGTGGGGCTACCCGTACAAGAACAAGGAACTGTTCGAGTCCCGCTACCCGGCGCAGTTCATCTCCGAGGCCATCGACCAGACCCGCGGCTGGTTCTACACGCTGATGGCCGTCGGCACCCTGGTCTTCGACAGGTCCTCCTACGAGAACGTGGTCTGCCTCGGCCACATCCTCGCCGAGGACGGCCGCAAGATGTCCAAGCACCTGGGCAACATCCTCCAGCCGATCCCGCTGATGGACCAGCACGGTGCCGACGCGGTCCGCTGGTTCATGGCGGCCGGCGGCTCCCCCTGGGCGGCCCGCCGGGTCGGCCACGGCACCATCCAGGAGGTCGTCCGCAAGACGCTCCTCACCTACTGGAACACGGTCGCCTTCCAGGCCCTGTACGCCCGCACCACCGGCTGGGCGCCGAGCGAGGCCGACCCGGCCCCCGCCGACCGGCCTGTCCTCGACCGCTGGCTCCTGTCCGAACTGCACGCCCTCACCGACCAGGTCACCGGGGCCCTGGAGGGCTACGACACCCAGCGCGCCGGCAAGCTGCTGTCCGCGTTCGTCGACGACCTGTCCAACTGGTACGTGCGCCGCTCCCGGCGCCGCTTCTGGCAGGGCGACAAGGCGGCGCTGCGCACCCTGCACGAGGTCGTCGAGACGGTCACCAAGCTGATGGCCCCGCTGACCCCGTTCATCACCGAGCGGGTCTGGCAGGACATGATCGTGCCGGTCACCCCGGGCGCCCCGGAGTCGGTCCACCTGTCCTCCTGGCCCGAGGCCGACCTGACCGCCATCGACCCGGAGCTGTCCCGGCAAATGGTCCTGGTCCGCCGCCTGGTCGAACTGGGCCGCGCCACCCGCGCGGAGTCCGGCGTCAAGACCCGCCAGCCGCTGCGCCGCGCGCTGATCGCGGCGACCGGCTTCGAGGCGCTCTCCCCCGAACTGCGCACGCAGATCACCGAGGAACTGAACGTCGAGTCGCTCGCCTCGCTGTCCGAGGTCGGCGGCAGCCTGGTCGACACCACCGCCAAGGCCAACTTCCGGGCGCTCGGCAAGCGGTTCGGCAAGCGCGTCCAGGACGTCGCCAAGGCGGTCGCGAACGCGGACGCCGCCGCCCTCTCCCTCGCCCTGCGCGAGGGCACGGCGTCGGTGGCGGTCGACGGCGAGACGGTCACCCTCGCGCCCGACGAGGTGATCATCACGGAGACGCCGCGCGAGGGCTGGTCGGTCGCCTCCGACTCCGGCGCCACGGTCGCCCTGGACCTGGAGATCACCGAGGAGCTGCGCCGCGCGGGCCTGGCCCGGGACGCGATCCGCCTGATCCAGGAGGCCCGCAAGAACAGCGGCCTGGACGTCGCCGACCGCATCGCCCTGCGCTGGACGGCCACCGACCCGGCCACCGCCGCCGCCCTGGCCGACCACGCGAGCCTGATCGCCGACGAGGTCCTGGCCACGGACTTCGCCGAGGGCGCGGCGGACGACACCTACGGCAACGCCTTCACGGACGAGGGCCTGACCCTGACCTTCCACCTCCGCAAGGCATAACCGACACGGGCATAACCGACACGGACTGCGGCCCGGCACCCCGTCCAGGGGTGCCGGGCCGCACCCGATACACCGGAAGCAAAAAGGCGGGCCCCGGGCAAAAACCCGGGACCCGCCCTGAACGCCGCCGACTAGAACGCCGTACTACCGTTCAGCACCGCTCAGTTGTCGTCCTCGTCAATGAGGAACCCGCGCATCGGCGACGGCGCCTGCCCCATCGGCGAAGGCCCCTGCGGCCGCACCGGAGCCATCGGCTGAGTCATCGCCGGCGACATCTGCTGCTGCCCGCCGTACGACGGCCCGGACGGCCCGCCCGGCCCACCACCCATCGACTGGTTGCCACCGTAGGACGGCGCACTCGCACCGGCCGGAGCCATCGAGGGCGCCGGGGACGGCGGCAGCGAGGCCGCCGCGGGCGTCCGGGGCGGCGCCAGCGAGTCGTCGGCCTGGGTCTCCAGCTGACGCAGCTGCGACTCCAGGTAGGACTTCAGCCGCGTGCGGTACTCGCGCTCGAAGCCGCGCAGGTCCTCGACCTTGCGCTCCAGCGTGGCGCGGGCGGACTCCAGCGAGCCCATCGCGACGCGGTGCTTCTCCTGCGCGTCCCGCTCCAGGGCGTCGGCCTTGGCCCGGGCGTCCCGCTCCAGACCCTCGGCCCGCGAACGCGCCTCACCGACGATCTTGTTGGCCTCGGACCGGGCCTCGGCGATCGCCTGGTCGGCGGTCTGCTGGGCCAGCGACAGCACGCGCGCGGCGCTGTCGCCACCGGGACCACCCTGACCGGGCATGCCGGGACCACCGTGACCCTGCGGGCCACCCATGGGACCGCCCATCGGGCCGGGACCCATCTGTCCCTGCATCGGACCAGGGCCCTGGCCGGGACCCTGACCCATCGGCCCCGGACCCTGGCCCATCGGGCCGGGACCCTGCGGGCCGCCCTGTCCGCCGGGACCGGCGGGCAGCTGCGGGGCACCGCTCGGCAGCTGGGGCGGACCACCCATGGGGCCACCCATCTGCTGCTGCGGCGGGCCCGATATGCCGGCGGGCACCGGAGCACCCGGACCGCGCATGCCCTGCTGCGGCATCCCACCCTGCTGAGGCATGCCGCCCTGCTGGGGCATCCCGCCCTGCTGGGGGTGGCCGCCCTGCTGCGGCATCCCGCCCTGCTGCGGCATCCCGCCCTGCTGGGGGTGGCCGCCCTGCTGCTGATCCTGCTGCTCGGGGGGCTTGCGCATGTTCTGCTGGTTCTGCGCGGCCGCGCGCGTGGCCGCGGCCAGCTTGGCGCGCAGGTCCTCGTTCTCGCGGAGCAGACGGGTCAGTTCGGCTTCGACCTCGTCGAGGAAGGCATCGACCTCGTCCTCGTCATAGCCTTCTCGGAGGCGGACGGTCGTGAACTGCTTGTTCCGCACGTCCTCGGGGGTCAACGGCATCTCTTCACCTCAACGTAGTCGTCGGCATTCGGCAAGCCCGTATCTCTCTCATCGCTCACAGCCGGCTCACGATCGAGATCAGGATGTAGACGATGATCATCAGTACGAAGAAGGACAGGTCGAGCGCCACGCCCCCGAGACGCAGCGGCGGAATGAACCGCCGCAGAAGCTTCAACGGTGGATCGGTGACAGTGTAGGTGGCCTCCAGTACGACCACCATCGCCTTGCCGGGTTGCCACGAGCGGGCGAACTGGAAGACATAGTCCATGACCAACCGGAAGATCAGCACGATGAGGAAGCACATCAGCGCGATGTAGACAACATCCAGGACCACGCTCATGACCCTTGCTTCCCTCTCCCCTGACCAACTTAACCGGTGCTACGTCTCAGCTCTGGTTGAAGAACCCGCCCTCTGCGATGCGGGCCTTGTCCTCCGCCGTGACATCGACGTTAGCAGGAGACAGCAGGAACACCTTCTGCGTCACCCGCTCGATACTGCCGTGAAGACCAAACACCAGGCCAGCGGCAAAGTCGACAAGTCGCTTCGCGTCCGTGTCATCCATCTCGGTCAGATTCATGATCACCGGAGTGCCCTCGCGGAAGTGTTCCCCGATGGTACGGGCCTCGTTGTAGGTCCGTGGGTGAAGCGTGGTGATCCGGTAGGGCTCTCGTTCGGACACGACCTTGGGCATGATGACCGGTGCGCTCTTTTCCAGGCTCGCGCGTTCTTGTGTGATGGATGCCACGGGCGCGATCCGGGCGGGTCGCCCGGATTCCGCGCCTAGCGAAGTGGCGCGGGCCACCGGCTCGCGCGGCGCGGGCGGTTGTACGACTCGTACCTCTTCGTCCCTTTGTGACCGATGTGAACCATGCGGCTGATGTACCGGTTCATGTCGTCGATGATCCCGTTCGGGCTCCGGGTCGAGTTCGGGTTCGAAGTCGTCGTCGGGGTCGAAGCCCCGGCCGTCGTACCCATCGTCCTCCACGAGGCCGAGGTAGACCGCCATCTTGCGCATCGCGCCGGCCATGCTCTGAGTCCTCCGCTCTGTGGTGGATCGGCTGACGACTGGCAAATGCCCGCGATCCACGAGGTCGTTACGTCCGCCTTTCGACGGTAATGACCATATTTTCTGCTGTGGTCCGACTTCTTGGCGACGTTACCCGAGCCTGGGGCGGACGCCGAGTACCGCGGTGCCGACGCGCACATGTGTCGCTCCGGCGGCCACCGCCTGTTCGAGGTCCGCACTCATCCCTGCCGACACCATGTTCGCAGCCGGATGGGCCCGGCGCAGGTCCGTCGACAAATCCATGAGCCGCTCGAACGCGGCCGCTTGGCGCCCGGCGTACTCCCCGGTCAGCGGCGCCACCGTCATCAGTCCGTCGAGCCGCAGCCCCGCCGCCCCGGCGACCAGGTCGGCCAACTCCTCGATTCCGCCGGGGGCCACGCCGCCCCGCTCGCCCCGTCCGTTCGCCCCCGCGTCGAGGGCGACCTGGACGAGACAGCCGAGCTCGCGCCCGGCCCGGACCGCCTCCTTGGACAGGGCGGTGACGAGCCGTGCGCGGTCGACGGACTGCACGAGACCGGCGTAACCGACCACGGATCGTACCTTGTTGGTCTGCAACTGACCGACGAAGTGCCAGGTGAGCGGCAGATCCGCGCACTCGGCGGCCTTGGGCGCCGCGTCCTGGTCGCGGTTCTCGGCGACGTGCCGCACGCCCAGCTCCGCCAGGGTGCGCACATCGCTCGCCGGATAGGTCTTGGTGACCACGATCAGGGTCACTTCCTCGCGGGCCCGGCCGGCGGCGGCGCACGCGGCGGCGATGCGCTCCTCCACCTTCGCGAGGTTCGCGGCGAGTTCGTCCTTACGCTCCGTCATGCCCCATCAGTCCAGCCAGACATAGCCCGCGAGCCGCCCGGTGGTGCGGTCGCGGCGGTACGAGAAGTGGTCCTTCGACTCCAGCGTGCACACCGGCGAATGCGCCCGGTCGCGCACCCCGAGCCGTTCGAGCTGCGCGTGCACTCCGGCGGCCACGTCGACCGCCGGTGTGCCCCAGCTCGTGACGGCGTGCGCCGCCGGCTCGACGGCGGCCACCTCGGCGCGCATCGCCTCCGGCACCTCGTAGCACCGGCCGCACACCGCGGGCCCGGTGCGGGCGGTGATCCGGGCCGGGTCGGCGCCGAGTCCGGTCATGGCGCGTACGGCGGCGGGGACCACCCCGGCGGTCATGCCGGGCCGGCCCGCGTGGGCGGCGGCCACGACCCCGGCGACCGGGTCGGCCAGCAGGACCGGCACGCAGTCGGCGGTGAGGACGGCGAGGGCGAGCCCGCGTGCGGCGGTGACCAGCGCGTCGGTCTCCGGCACCGGTCCGTCGCCCCAGGGCGCGTCGACCACCTGGACGCCGGCGCCGTGCACCTGGTTCATCCAGACCACCCGGTCCGCGGTCAGTCCGAGGGACTTGGCCGCGAGTTCCCGGTTGGTCCGTACGGCGTCGGGGTCGTCGCCGACCGCGCCGCCGAGGTTGAGCTCCTCGTACGGAACGGCGCTCACCCCGCCCCACCGGTCGGTGAAGGCGAAGTGCGCGCCGCTCACTGTGCTCGTCGCCGAGCGTTGTCCTATCACTTCAAGAAGTCCGGCACGTCCAGCTCTTCGGCCGCGCTGTCCGAGTAGGTCCGGGACGGCGGGACCGGCGGCGGGGTGACCGGCGGCAGGTCGCTCACCGGCTCCGGCGCGGGCGCCGGCTCCTCCTTCGGCTTGACGCTGCCGAGCGAGCCGAAGGACGGGCGGCTCTCCGCCTGCCGGGCCGGCGGGGCGGGCTGCTCCTCGCGCTTGGCCGCGGCCGAGCCGAGGACGGTGTCCCGCTTGGCGGGCGGCTGGCCGCCGTCGAAGCCGGCCGCGATGACCGTGACCCGGACCTCGTCGCCGAGCGCGTCGTCGATGACCGCGCCGAAGATGATGTTGGCCTCGGGGTGGGCGGCCTCACTGACCAGCTGGGCGGCCTCGTTGATCTCGAACAGGCCGAGGTCGGAGCCGCCGGAGATGGAGAGCAGCACACCCCGGGCGCCGTCGATGGACGCCTCGAGGAGCGGCGAGGAGATCGCCATCTCGGCGGCGGCCACCGCGCGGTCGTCGCCGCGGGCCGAGCCGATGCCCATCAGCGCCGAACCGGCCTCGGACATGACCGACTTCACGTCGGCGAAGTCCAGGTTGATCAGGCCGGGGGTGGTGATGAGGTCGGTGATGCCCTGCACACCGGAGAGCAGGACCTGGTCGGCCGACTTGAAGGCGTCGAGGACCGAGACCTGGCGGTCCGAGATGGACAGCAGCCGGTCGTTGGGGATGACGATGAGGGTGTCGACCTCTTCACGCAGTTCGGCGATGCCGTCCTCGGCCTGGTTGGCCCGGCGCCGTCCCTCGAAGGTGAACGGGCGGGTGACCACGCCGATGGTGAGGGCGCCGAGCGAGCGGGCGATGTTCGCCACCACGGGCGCGCCACCGGTGCCGGTGCCGCCGCCCTCGCCGGCCGTCACGAAGACCATGTCGGCCCCCTTGAGGACCTCCTCGATCTCCTCGCGGTGGTCCTCGGCGGCCTTGCGGCCGACGGCCGGGTTGGCTCCGGCGCCGAGTCCGCGGGTGAGTTCCCGGCCGACGTCGAGCTTGACGTCGGCGTCGCTCATCAACAGGGCTTGCGCGTCGGTGTTGATGGCGATGAACTCGACGCCCTTGAGACCGACCTCGATCATCCGGTTGATGGCATTGACACCACCGCCGCCGACACCGATGACTTTGATGACTGCGAGGTAGTTCTGCGGTGCTGCCACGTCGAAGGCCTCTCGCCTCGAGTTACGTGTCGTCGGGTCGATGGAGCACTGCTGCCCCGTGACCCGCCGACTGATGCCGAATGGGACGGTCCGTAGCGCCGACCCGAACCCTAACGCTGAAGTTTAGGGTTACCAGTGTGTCTGTTCCCTGGAGTCTTCTGAACAGGACACTAAGTCGACAAGTGGCGCGCGTTCAACGAACACGCCGAACCTCCCGTTTTTCTTTTCACCCTATGTGATCAGCCGTAGCGCTGCCCAACCAGGGTGCTGGCCTGCGCCGATGTCCGTCAACTCCCTGATGAGGCCGGTGCGGTGGGAACACTTACGTCGAAGTGCCGCGCATCGGGCGCGGCTTTCATCAGCGCGGTGAGCGCGCGTGCCTTGTCAGCGCCCTTTTCGCCACTTCCCCAGGCGACGGTCCGGGCCCCGCTCAACTCCAGCGAGATGTCGTCGAAGGAACGCACCTTGACCAGGCGGGTGTCGCGGGCGACCGCGGCCGGCACCCGGCCGGCCACCCGGACCGCCTCCCGGACCAGCCGGTCCTCGCCGAAACGGCGCAGGCTCGCGGCCGACGAACCCGAGTGGGACACCGCCAATTCCAGCAGCGGAACGCCCTTGGGGGCCCGGGAAATCGTGGCGAAACGGACGCCCGCGTCGTCCACTTCCACGTACTTGTCGCCGTTTTGCACCAAGAGAATCGCAGTGCGTTCGGTCACTTTCAGGTCGATTCCGTCGGGCCAGGAACGAGTGACCTCAATCGCGTCAATTCGGGGCAATTTCTTCTTCAGTCCTGCTTCGATCGCCTCGATGTCGACAGAAATGAGCGGCTCCCCGACCGGGGCGTCGGCGGCCTCGCGCACCTGCGCGGGGGTGAGGACCCGCGTCCCGGAGACCGAGACACTTCTCACCCGCAACCAGTCGGAGCCGTACAGCAGCCAGCCGACCGCCCCGCCCAGGACCACCAGGAGGACGGCCGTGATGACGATCGTACGAACGGTGGGGCGGCGGAAGCGCCGGGGGCGGGGCGGGCCGGACGACTCCCGCCGGCGTTCGCCGCGTTCGGCGGTGGTCGGTCCGGCCACGCTTCCTGCCCTCCGTCGGATCGGCTAGCGCTGCGCGCGGGCGGCGCTGATCGCCTCGTACACCATGCCGACGAGCAGGTCGTCGGCGTCCCGGCGGCCGAACTCGGCGGCGGCGCGGGACATCTCGTACAGCCGGTGCGGGTCGGCCAGCACCGGCAGCACGTTCTGCTGGACCCACTCCGGGGTGAGTTCCGCGTCGTCGACCAGCAGGCCGCCGCCGGCCTTGACCACCGGCTGGGCGTTGAGCCGCTGTTCGCCGTTGCCGATGGGCAGCGGGACGTAGGCGGCCGGGAGTCCGACGGCGGAAAGTTCGGCGACGGTCATCGCGCCCGCGCGGCAGAGCATCATGTCGGCCGCGGCGTACGCGAGGTCCATCCGGTCCACATAACTTACCGGGATGTACGGGGGCATCCCCGGCATCTGGTGCACTTGCGGCAGTTCGTTCTTCGGGCCGACCGCGTGCAGGATCTGGATGCCGGCCTGCTGGAGCCAGGGCGCGACCTGCTGGACCACCTCGTTGAGCCGCCGGGCGCCCTGCGAGCCGCCGGAGACGAGCAGGGTCGGCAGGTTGGGGTCGAGCCCGAACGCGGCGCGGGCCTCGGGGCGGGCGGCGGCCCGGTCCAGGGTGGCCACCGCGCGGCGCAGCGGGATGCCGATGTACCGGGAGTTGCGCAGCTTGCTGTCCGGGGTGGAGACGGCGACCTGGCGGGCGTACCGGGAGCCGATCTTGTTGGCCAGGCCGGGGCGGGCGTTGGCCTCGTGCACGACGATCGGCACGCCGAGGCGCTTGGCGGCCAGGTAGCCGGGCAGGGCGACGTAGCCGCCGAAGCCGACCACGGCGTCCGCGCGGGTGCGCTCCAGGATCTGCTCGGTCGCCTTGATGGTGCCGCGCAGCCGGCCCGGGACGGTGATCAGCTCGGGGGTGGGCTTGCGCGGCAGCGGTACGGCCGGGATCAGCGCCAGTTCGTACCCCCGCTCGGGTACGAGACGGGTCTCCAGGCCGCGCTCCGTGCCCAGGGCCGTGATGCCCACGGTCGGGTCCTGCCTGCGCAGGGCGTCCGCGAGGGCGAGCGCGGGCTCGATGTGGCCCGCGGTTCCTCCGCCGGCGAGTACGACATGCACCGAAATTCACCGCTCTCCGGACGAGCGCGCCGCCGAGGCACGCCGTCGCATCGTGTTCCAACTCCGGGGCCGCCGCTTGGACCCGGTGCCCCCGGTCCCCCGCTTTCTACCAAAGCGAGGTTGCCGCATCGCAAGCGCCGCCCGCGCAGCGGGCTCGTCGCGTGCGAAGGCGATCAGCAGCCCGATGGCGAACATGGTCGGCAGCAGGGCGGAACCCCCGTAGGAGAACAGCGGGAGCGGAACGCCGGCGATCGGCAGCAGTCCGAGGACCGCACCGATGTTGATCACGGCCTGGGCCGTGATCCAGGTGGTCACGCCTCCCGCGGCATACCTGACGAAGGGGTCCTCCGTACGTCCGGCCACGCGGATACCCGCATAGCCTAGAGCCGCGAAGAGGGCGAGGACGGACAGCGTCCCCGCCAGGCCCAGTTCCTCACCGGTGACGGCGAAGATGAAGTCGGTGTGCGCTTCGGGGAGTTGGCCCCATTTCTCCACGCTGGCGCCCAGTCCGGAACCGAACAGGCCGCCGGAGGCCAGCGCGTAGATGCCGTGCACCGCCTGCCAGCAGGAGTCGCCCGGTCCCGGGTCGGTGGCGCCGATGCAGGCCAGCCGGGCCATCCGGTTGGGGTTGGTCTTGATCAGGATCACACCGAGCACCGCGGCGACGGACAGCACCCCGGCGAACATCCGGGTGGGCGCCCCGGCCAGCCACAGCAGTCCGAACACGATGGCGGTCAGGATGATCGCGGTGCCCATGTCGCCGCCGAGCATGATCAGCCCGAGCAGCAGGAAGGCGACCGGCACCAAGGGCACCATCAGGTGCTTCCACTGGGTCAGCAGCCGCTTGTCCTGTTTGCGGGCGAGCAGGTCGGCGCCCCACAGCACCAGGGCGAGCTTTCCGAACTCGCTGGGCTGGAGCTGGAAGGGGCCGCCCACCGAGATCCAGTTCTGGTTGCCGTTGACCGACATCCCTATCCCCGGCACCTGCACCAGCGCCATCAGGAAGACCGCGCCGGCCAGGATCGGATAGGCCAGCGCGCGGTGCAGCCTGACCGGCATCCGCATGGCGGCGAGCAGCAGCACGGTGCCGATCACCGCCGCCAGGAACTGTTTGCGGAAGAAGTACGAGCCCGGCAGCGAGAGCTGGAGCGCGGTGATCTGGGAGGCCGAGTAGACCATCACCAGGCCGAGCACGGTGATCAGCGCGCTGCCGCCGGCGATCAGGTAATAGGCGGTCAGCGGCCGGTCCCAGGCCCGCTGGAGGCGGGTGAACAGACGCCGCAGCGGGTTCTCCGGGGTCGTCGTCCGCCGCGGCGCGGGCCGTTTGACGGCCCGCTGCACGGGCGGCCGTCCGCCGGTACGGCTACCGGGACTACCGGGCATCGCAGCCTCCGCTGTACGTCGGCCTGAACCGTCCCACGTGTCCCTCCCGTGGTCGCCCGGCGCGGCGGGCCGGGTCAGGCGCCGAGTTCGCGAACGGCCTGTGCGAACGCGTCACCGCGCTTGTTGTAGTTGACGAACATGTCCATCGAGGCGCAGGCCGGGGCGAGCAGCACCGTGTCGCCGGGCCGGGCCAGCCGCCGTGCCTCCTGGACGGCCGCGAGCATCGCCCCAGTGTCGGTCCGGTCGAGGTCGACGACCGGCACCTGGGGGGCGTGTCGCGCGAGAGCTTCCCGGATCAGCGCGCGGTCGGCGCCGATCAGCACGACGCCGCGCAGCCGCCGCGCCGCGCCGGTGACCAGTTCGTCGAAGGTGGCGCCCTTGGCAAGCCCGCCGGCGATCCACACGATCGACTCGTACGCCGCCAAGGACGCCTCGGCGGCATGGGTGTTGGTGGCCTTGGAGTCGTCCACGTACGCCACCTCGTCCAGGTCGGCGACGTGCGCGATGCGGTGCGCGTCCGGGGTGAAGGCGCGCAGCCCGTCCCGGACGGCCGCCGCGGGCACCCCGTAGGCGCGGGCGAGGGCGGCGGCGGCCAGCGCGTTGGCGATGTTGTGCGGGGCCGGCGGGTTGACGTCGGCGACCTCGGCCAGTTCCTGGGCGTTCCGCTGCCGGTTCTCGACGAAGGCACGGTCGACCAGGATGCCGTCCACGACGCCGAGTTGGGAAGGCGCCGGGGCGCCGAGGGTGAAGCCGACCGCCCGGCAGCCCTCCTCGACGTCGGCCTCCCGGACCAAATCCTCGGTGGACGGCTTGTCGGTGGCGTCCACGTTGTAGACACACGCGACTTGGTTGCCCGCGTAAACACGGCCCTTGTCGGCGGCGTACGCCTCCATCGAGCCGTGCCAGTCGAGGTGGTCGGGGGCGAGGTTGAGCACGGCGGCCGAGTGGGCGCGCAGCGAGGGCGCCCAGTGCAGCTGGTAGCTGGACAGCTCCACCGCGAGGACGTCGTACTCCTCGTCGCCGGTGACCGCGTCCAGGAGCGAGACGCCGATGTTGCCGACGGCGGCGGTGCGCAGGCCCGCCGCCGTCAGGATGGAGGCGAGCATCTGGACGGTGGTGGTCTTGCCGTTGGTGCCGGTGACGGCGAGCCAGGGGGCGGCGTTCGGGCCGCGCAGCCGCCAGGCGAGTTCGACGTCGCCCCAGACCGGGACGCCGGCTGCCGCGGCCGCCGTGAACAGCGGCTTGGTCGGCTTCCAGCCGGGGGCGGTGACGATCAGGTCGGTGGACTCGGGCAGGGAATCGCCGTCACCGAGGCGCACGGTGATGCCGAGCGCCTCCAGGTCGGCCGCCTGCGCCCGCGCGCGCTCGTCCGCGCCGTCGTTGACGACGGTGACGCGCGCGCCGAGGCCGTGCAGCACCTTGGCCGCGGGGACTCCGGAGACGCCGAGTCCGGCGACGGTGACGTGCTGTCCCTGCCAGTGGGTCACTTCGTTGCCCATCCCGCGTAGAAGAGGCCCAGTCCGACCATCACACAGATGCCCTGGATGATCCAGAAGCGGACCACGACAAGTACTTCGGACCAGCCCTTGAGTTCGAAGTGGTGCTGGAGCGGTGCCATCCGGAAGACCCGCTTGCCGGTCATCTTGAACGAGCCGACCTGGATGACCACCGACATGGTGATCAGGACGAACAGGCCGCCGAGGATGGCCATCAGCAGTTCGGTGCGGGAGCAGATCGCGAGCCCCGCGAGCACACCGCCGAGCGCGAGCGAACCGGTGTCGCCCATGAAGATCTTGGCCGGCGAGGTGTTCCACCACAGGAAGCCCAGGCAGGCGCCCATCAGCGCGGAGGCCACCACCGCCAGGTCGAGCGGGTCGCGTACTTCGTAGCAGGCGCCCGGGTTGGTCAGCGTGGTGGCGTTGGCGCAGGACTCCTGGAACTGCCAGACGCCGATGAACGTGTAGGCGCCGAAGACCAGGACGGAGGCGCCGGTGGCCAGACCGTCCAGACCGTCGGTGAGGTTCACGCCGTTGGACATCGCCAGGATCATGAACAGTGCCCAGACCACGAACAGCACCGGGCCGATGGTCCAGCCGAAGTCGCTGATGAACGACAGCTTGGTGGAGGCCGGGGTGTTGCCGCGGCTGTCCGCGAACTGGAGCGCGAGTACCGCGAAGGCGATGCCGACGATCAGCTGGCCGGCCATCTTCGCCTTGGCCCGCAGCCCCAGCGACCGCCGCTTGACGATCTTGATGTAGTCGTCCAGGAAGCCGACCAGGCCCATGCCGACCATCAGGCCGAGCACCAGCAGCCCGGAGAAGGTCGGCGCCGCGTCCGCCTTCGGGTCCAGGTAGCTGGTGATCACCTTGGCCAGGAAGTAGGCGGCGACCGTCGCGAAGATGAAGGCGATGCCGCCCATGGTCGGCGTACCGCGCTTGCTGGCGTGCTCGCGCGGGCCGTCGTCCCGGATGTACTGGCCGTAGCCCTTGCGGGCGAGGAGCTTGATCAGCAGCGGCGTGCCGACCAGCGTGAGGAACAGGCCGATGACTCCCGCGAACAGGATCTGCTTCATCATCGGGCAGCGACCTCACCCTCGGTGCCGGTCTCCAGCAGCGCCGCGGCGACTGCCTCCAGACCCACCGAACGGGACGCCTTCACGAGCACGACGTCCCCCGGGCGCAGCTCGCTGCGCAACAGGTCGATCGCCGCCTGTGCGTCGGACACGTGCACCGACTCCTCACCCCACGAACCCTCGTTGTATGCGCCCAGTTGCAGCCATTGGGCTTCCCTGCCCCCGACCGCGACGAGCTTGCTGACGTTGAGCCGGACGGCGAGCCGTCCGACCGCGTCGTGCTCGGCGAGCGCCTCGTCCCCGAGCTCGGCCATCTCGCCGAGCACCGCCCACGTCCTTCCGCCCTTTGCCCGTGAGGCTCCGCCCATGGCGACCAACGCACGCAGCGCGGCCTTCATGGACTCGGGGTTCGCGTTGTAGGCGTCGTTGACGACCGTCACGCCGTCCGGGCGCTCGGTGACCTCCATCCGCCAGCGGGAGAGGGAGCCCGCCTCGGAGAGCGCGGTGGCGATCTCGTCAGCGGACATGCCCAACTCGTGGGCGACGGCGGCCGCGGCGAGCGCGTTCGACACGTGGTGCTCACCGTACAGGCGCATGGTCACATCGCTTGCACCGGAGGGTGTGTGAAGCCTGAACGCGGGTTGTCCGGTGTCCGTGAGTCGCACGTTCTCGGCACGTACGTCCGCTTCGCCGGACTCTCCGAAAAGGATCACCTTCGCCTTCGTTCGGGAGGCCATGGCCCGTACGTAGGGATCGTCCGCGTTGAGGACGGCGGTGCCGTCTTCCGGAAGGGCCTCCACGAGTTCGCCCTTGGCCTGCGCGATCTGTTCCCGGCCGCCGAACTCGCCGATGTGCGCGGAGCCGACGTTGAGGACGACTCCTATCCGCGGCGGGGTGAGTCCGGTCAGGTAACGGATGTGCCCGATGCCGCGGGCGCCCATCTCCAGGACCAGGAAACGGGTCTCCTCGGTGGCGGTCAGCGCGGTCAGCGGCAGCCCGATCTCGTTGTTGTGCGAGCCCGGTGTGAACACCGTCGGCGCCTTGCGCCGCAGCACCTGCGCGATGAGGTCCTTGGTGCTGGTCTTGCCGGCCGAGCCGGTGAGCGCCACCAGGGTGGCTCCCAGGCGGCGTACGACGTGCCGGGCGAGGGCGCCGAGGGCGGCGGTGACGTCGGCCACGACGATCGCGGGCACGCCGACGGGCCGGGAGCCGAGCACGGCCACCGCTCCCGCCTCGACGACCGCCGGTCCGAAGTCGTGGCCGTCCACGCGTTCGCCGACGAAGGCGACGAACAGGCTGCCGGGTCCCGCCTCGCGGGAGTCCCGGACGACCGGTCCGGTGACCTCGGCCGACGGGTCCGGTATGTCGTGCATCTGCCCGCCGACGACTTCTGCGATCTCGGCGAGAGAGAGGGCGATCACAAGTTCATCCCCTGGATCATGCGGGATTTCATCCCTGGGTCTTCTGGACGGCCTGCTTCTGGATGGCTTCGCGCAGCACCTGGCGGTCGTCGAAGGGACGCACCACCCCGGCGATGTCCTGTCCCTGCTCGTGGCCCTTGCCCGCGACCAGCACCGTGTCGCCGGGCTCGGCCCGGGCGACGGCGGCGGCGACGGCGGCGGCCCGGTCCTCGAAGACCTGCACCTCGCCGCGCTCGTGGGCGGGCACCGAGGCGGCGCCCTGGAGCATGGTGGCGAGGATCGCGAGGGGGTCCTCGGAGCGGGGGTTGTCGGAGGTCAGTACGGCGGTGTCGGCGTGCCGGGCGACGGCCGCGCCCATCGGCATCCGCTTGGTGGTGTCCCGGTCGCCGCCGCAGCCGAGGACGACGTGCAGCCGGCCCTCGGTGACCTTGCGCAGCGCCTTGAGGACCGACTCGACCGCGTCGGTCTTGTGCGCGTAGTCGACGACGGCCAGGTACGGCTGCCCGGCGTCCACCCGCTCCAGGCGGCCCGGCACGCCCGGCACCGCGGCCACCCCGTCGGCCGCGGCCTGCGGGTCGAGTCCGGCGACGGCCAGCGCGACGATCGCGGCGAGGGTGTTGGCCACGTTGAACGGGCCGGCCAGCGGCGAGCGGGCGGTGACCCGCTCCCCCTTGGGTCCGACGACCGTGAACGCCGAGTCCAGCGGACCGACCTCGACGTCCTCGGCCCGCCAGTCGGCGTCGGGGTGCCCCTCGGCCGAGTAGGTGACGACCGGGACGGTGGCCTCGCGGGCCAGCCGGCGGCCGTACTCGTCGTCGGCGTTGACCACGCCGAGCCGGCTGCGCGCCGGGGTGAACAGCTGCGCCTTGGCCTGGAAGTAGTCCTCCATGCCGGAGTGGAACTCCATGTGCTCCGGGCTGAGGTTGGTGAAGACGGCGACGTCGAAGACGCAGCCGTCGACCCGGCCGAGCACCAGGGCGTGGCTGGAGACCTCCATGGCGACCGCCTCGGTGCCGCGCTCGCGCATCACCGCGAACAGCGCCTGGAGGTCGGTGGCCTCGGGGGTGGTCCGCTCGGACTTGATGCGCTCGTCGCCGATGCGCATCTCCACCGTGCCGATCAGGCCGGTGGACTTCGCGGTGCGCAGACCGCCCTCCACCAGGTAGGCGGTGGTGGTCTTGCCCGAGGTGCCGGTGATGCCGATCTGGAGCAGGTCGCGGCCGGGGTGGCCGTAGATCGTCGCCGCCAGTTCGCCCATCTCCCCGCGCGGGTCGTCGGCCACCAGCACCGGCAGTCCGGTGGCGGCGGCGCGCTCGGCGCCGGACGGGTCGGTCAGCACGGCGGCGGCGCCGAGGCCGGCGGCCTGGGTGACGAAGTCGGCGCCGTGGGCGCGGGCGCCGGGCAGGGCGGCGTACAGGTCTCCGGGGCGGACGGCGCGCGAGTCGTGGGTGATGCCCGTGACGGCGGCGTCACCCAGGGAGGCGGTGGCACCCAGCTGGCCGGCGAGCTCCGCGAGGGGGGTGGCGGAGACCCGCACCGGCCGGGGCGGTCCCGGGTAGGTCACGGGGTGGCCCTTCTGGGTGGTTTGGGACTGATCAGGCTGTGGCACGGCGGTGAGCGTACCGGGCGCACCCGCTTGCCCGCGAAGTGAGGGGCGGGGGCCGTTCTGGTTCCCGGGATCGGGGGTGATCGTTGTCACGGGGTGGTTCCTGGTGGCTCGGACTTGCGTCGGAAACGGGTCAGGGTTTGAAGGTGACCGGCAGGTTCGCGGGGTCGGTCCCGGTGGGCGGGACCTGGAGTGACTTCAGGGCGAACTCCATGACCTGCTTGTAGACGGGGCCGCAGATCTGGCCGCCGAAGTAGCTGCCCTTGGTGGCGTTCTGGATGGCGCAGTAGACGGTGACCCGGGGTTCGTCCGCGGGTGCGAATCCGGCGAAGGACGAGGTGTAGCCCTTGTACTGACCGGTGGCCGGATCCACTCGGTTGGCCGTACCGGTCTTGCCTGCCACCCGGTAGCCGGGGATGCGGGCCTTGGTGCCGGTGCCCTCCTCGTCGTCGACGACCGACTCCAGCATCTGCGACAGGGTCTTGGCGGTCTTCTCGCTGATCACGCGGGTCTTCTTGGGCTTCGCGGCGGGCGTGTAGCCGCCCTCGGCGTCCTTGGTCCCCTGCACCAGGGTGGGTTCGACGCGTACCCCGCCGTTGGCGATCGTCGAGTAGACGGAGGCCGCCTGGAGCGCGTTGATGGAGACGCCCTGGCCGAAAGGGATCGTGTACTGCTGCGAGGTGGACCACTGGCCGGGGGCGGCGAGGATGCCCTTGGTCTCGCCGGGGAAGCCGAGGCCGCTGTAGCTGCCGAGGCCGAACTTGCGCAGGTAGGAGTAGAGGACCTGGTTGGCCTCCTTCTGCGTCTTGCCGAGTTCGCCGGTGGCCAGGATGGTGCCGATGTTGCTGGACTTGGCGAGTACGCCGTTGAGCGTGAGGTACCAGGTGGGGTGATCGATGTCGTCCTTGAACAGCCGGTCGCCGCGGTGCAGCCGGTTGGGGACGGTGACGTGGGTGCCGGCGGTGGCGGCTTCTTCCTCCAGCACGGCGGCCATCGACATGACCTTGGCGGTGGAGCCGGGCTCGAAGGCGTCCTGGAGGGCGCCGTTGCCGAGCGCGTCCGGGTCGGCGTGGGCCAGGTCGCCGGGGTCAAAGCCGGGTGAGTTGGCCATGGCCAGGATCTCGCCGGTCCGGGTGTCCTGGACGATGACGTAGCCGCCGTCGGCCCCGGACTCCTCGACCTGCTCGCTGATGGCGTCCTGCGCGGCCCACTGGATGTCGCGGTCTATGGTCAGCTCCACGTCGCTGCCGGGCACCGCGGGGGTCTCGTTGGTGCCGACGGTGGGGACCTGGTGGCCGCCGGACTGGGCGTAGCGGATCTCGCCGTCCTGGCCGGCCAGCGTCTTGTCGAGCTGGCGTTCGAGACCGCCGCTGCCCTCGCCCTCGGAGTTGACCCAGCCGATCACCCCGGCGGCGAGGTCGCCGTTGGGGTAGACCCGCTTGCTGCTGGGGTCGGCGAAGACGCCGGCCAGGACGTTGACGGTGGACTCGTCCGTCTCCGCCTTCTTGGACAGGGCGGACTTCAGATCCTGGATCTGGTTCCACTCCTGCGGGGTGCGGGCGCGGGCCAGCCGGACGTAGCGCGACTGCTTGTTGGCCGGGCGCAGGGTCTGGGCCAGCTCGTCCTGGTCCTCGCCGAGGATCGGGGCGAGCAGCGCCGCGGCCTGCTCGGGGCCGTCGTCGATTTTCAGCTGCGCACGCGTGAACATCGTGGGGTCGGCGGTGATGTCGTAGGCGTCCACGGTGGTCGCCAGGGCCACGCCGTTGCGATCGGTGATGCCGCCGCGCGCGGCGGTCAGGGTGTGCACGACGTACCGGTTCTGCTCGGCCTTGGCGGTGTACGTGCCGGCGTCGACGGCCTGCACCTGGAGCAGGCGTACGACGAAGGCGATCAGCACCAGGGCCAGCGCGAAGCCGACCAGCCGCAGCCGGGGGCGGGGGCTGCCCAGCCGGATGGTCCGCGGGGCGGCGCCGCGGGGCGCACCCGGGCGCCGCG